>NZ_JBSIPA010000024.1:0-31367 GCF_053574605.1 Caballeronia sp. M23-90
CGCTCGCTACGAATTGAGTACAGCACCTGCAGCAAAAGAGCGCGCACCAGCTTCTCCGGCGCGATGCTCGGGCGGCCTCCTTTGACGTCCGCCTCATACATCCGCGCGAACACATCGTCCATGCGTTTAAGCGCGTCATTGAGCCACGTGCGAATCGGACGCAACGGATGGTCCTTCGACACGAAATCATCCAGCTTCAACACTGTGAACATAGATTCGGTAAAGCCATCCGGTCCGCGCATCTGTTCCATCTCGTTCTCATTGATGACATCAGTTCAACGTTTACGCCCACGTCCCGGATGACCGCCACACGAGGTATTTCACCAGCCTGTTAAAACATCATCGTTTAGGGCATGGCGCCCACGAATGAATACGGACATCACTCCGCTAGAGACGCCGAGTCTCGCCACGCTCAACCCGCAGCTTCGCGCGCGCCCACCGGGCCTTTAGAATTCAAAAAGTCTGCCGATAAAGTAGAAGGATTCGGCGAATCGAAGATCACGCAGACAGAGCGGACCAGTTGCGCATGCCACGCCACTCCGTTCTTCAAATAGAAAACGGCCACCAAGTGAGAAAAAATTGAAAGTCGACACCGCGTGGGTAGAACCTCCGTACTCCATCGGCGGATTGGATCACCTCGGCGCACAGGCGCCGTGCGTTCTTATTTACGGCCAGCTGTTGCCGGGTATCACGAACGTCACCGACCGGGCACGCTATTACTCCTTCTATCCGTGGCTTATATGGTCGCTCTCTGAACGCTTTTCTGATGACAAAGATGAAGAATCGTTCGTCGAACGTTTTCGGCGGGCCGATTGTTTGTTCACGCTGATCGCCGAACACCACGCGCAATGCACCGACAAGATCAGCGAGCGCCATGGCGCAGCGATGGTCGGTCGGCAGAAGCTGGTCAGTGCGGCCCACCGAGTGCTCAACGGCGAGACACTGAAACTCGTTAGATTCACCGCCAACGACTCAGAAGATCGATACTTCATGAATCGCATGGGTGGGCTATCGCAGTATTACGCGGGATCGCTCGCCGACTTGCGGGTGCTGGACGGTGGAAAAAAACCGTGGTTTCGATTCACCAAGGAAGTAGGCAAGCCAATTGCCGAAGCCTTCGATGCGTCGGTCCCGGCAGACCTTTTCTGGAACATCCTCGAGCGTGGTGAGGTCGCTGACACCGGCCTCCGGCAGCTGCATGCGTTTTGCCCTTGTCATCTTCGAGACGCGGGATCGAGCGAGCGCGAGCAGCTCACCGACATCTATTTTGACCGGCAGTGTGAGTACGGCGAAGAAGGCACTCAGCGCAAGCGTTCGCTGGCGCTGATCCAGCGCCTCATCGACAATCTGCCGCCCGGTCTCGAGTTTTCCGAATACTTATTCCGCGCCGCTGTGTATGGCAACGCGCTGCCTGGCGGTACGATCTGGAACGTCCAGGCGGATCTGGCATCCACTAGAGAGAACTGGGCCGTCTACGTCCGCAACGATCTGCTATCAGTCGCGGTTCAGACGATCTTCGGGCTTGCTTTGAATAAATTGTCCCCGCACACCGTGGGCGAGCGCTATGTACACGACACGGTCGAGGCTTTCGCGAAAGCATTCGAGGAATCGGATCAAGTGGTTGGCTTTGTTGCCGACACGGGCTGCGCGACGTTCGGCGCGTGGCTATCGAACATCGCATTCGCACTGCCAGCGCTCGGCGAGTGGTCCGCGGACGGTCATGAGATGCCGCTGGCTCAATATATGGTGTCATCCTGGGGGCGCGCAAGCGACTCTACGTTGCTCGCGTCGGCCATGCGGGTGCTCGCGATCCTTGCAATTCGCGATGATTTAAATCGCGCGCCCTACGAAGGGCTTGCGATCACGCCACAAGCGCTGCAGGATTACCCCATTAATCTCTATACTTTCCGACACAAAGCCGCGGCTTGGCGCGAGATGCCAACAGGCGACGTGGTCTATGACGTCGTTACATGGTGCATGAATACGCATTTGCGTGTATCGCTGCGCAAACTTCATCGCACGAGTTCGGCAACGTTTCGCTTCCGTCCTTCCGAGCGCGGTTTGCAACTGACGGATGGAAACATACCTGCACCGTCCAATACCACACCGCGATTTCGTCAGGCGCTCCAGATTTTGATGGACATAGGCGCGGTCGTACGCGATGACCACAAACAGACGTCGTTGAGCGCGGAAGGTAAGAAGTTGATGGAGGGCGTCAGTGTTTGATTCGATTTCCCTTTTGAATGTCATCAAGCAAGGCGGCTTCGACGCATCGCTGATCACATCGTTCAACGCAAGTCTGCCCTTCTACGAGGAGGTCGTGCTGCGTCGTCTTGTGGCGGCAGGCTGTCAGCAGAACATCGTCTTGATGGATCACGCGCAATGCAGTTTGAGTTGGCAATCCGAAGCGACCCGTCCAAGGCTTGCAGGCACGGCGTATTCGCTCGTGCCAGTCAGTGTGCCCGGGGCGTTCCATCCGAAGATCTGTATTTTGGCCGGTAAAAAAAAGGCGGCGGTTCTTGTCGGCAGCCACAATCTGACGCTGTCGGGATTTGGCTACAACCGTGAAATCACGAACTGGGTACAGGTGACCGACCGTGAGGACCAGGAAGGCGCCGCGCTGCTAGACTCGGTGTGGCAGATGGTGCGCGAGTGGATCGAACTCGCGCGCGAGCATGTGCCGCCCTCATTAATCGAAGCGGTGCTTTCCTTCTCCAAAAGCTTAACGCAACTCTCATCGCCAGGCGCGGCCACGACGACCATCGCATTGCATCAACGCCCGGGAGGAGCGTCGCTCATCGAGCAGATCAGCGCGCGTGTGAAAGGCGAAGTTCGCAGGATTGGGATAACCGGAGCGTTTTTTGATAGCGACTTGGCTTTCGTCGCACATCTGCACGAACGCTGGCCAGAGGCCGACGTGGTTGTCGCAATCGATCCGGAAACCGTGCATTTGCCAAGCATGCGTGAGGTGCAGGCGCGTTTCGTAGACGCGAGGCTTCTCTGGACGAACGCCAGCAATCGCGGCGACAAGTACCTGCACGCAAAAGTGCTTTACTTGGAGCAGAGGCATGACGATGGAAACGCACTGATCTCCGGAAGCGCCAACCCCAGCCGCCCGGCATGGATGGGCAATCGAAACAGCGCGAATGTCGAAGCGGTGCTGATGCGCATGGGCCCGGACGCGCAGGCCGCGCTTGAGATGCTCGGTTTGTCCGGCATGTTTACATTGCCAGCGCTTTCGGCCGGCGAGCTCGAGGCCGCGGCTGCACGAAGTGTTGCTGAAATACGCGCGACTGATGATTCTGCCGAGCGCTTCTGGATAGGTGTGGCGGCAAGCCCCAACGAACTACGAATCGCAACGCCAGGGCCGGCCATCGAACTTAGCAGTGCCAGACTCTTGAGCGACAGTCTGGACGTGATTCAAGCGAATATCGCCGTCACTCGAGAGGGAGACTTTCTGAGTGTTCCCGTGTCGATCGACATCAAGCTGGTCCGCGCGTGTGACTTGTTTCTAGGTAGCGAGCGCGTGGCAAGGGCGATGATCGCGCACCCGCATTTGCTGACGGCGGCGATGCAATCTTCGCATCGTCAGGTTCGCGATGCGCTCGGTGCATTGGACCCGTCCGGTGAGACCATTTCGGAGATGCTCAAGGCGGTCGAACATGCGATCTTCGAACCGGCCGCCGAGGAAGAAGTGCAGGGCGAAGTGCGATCGCGGCGTGGATCGGCGCAAGCCGGCACAGCGAGTGGCGGACGGCCCGATACATTTGAAATCAGCGTCAGCGAACTCCGTCAGGCCAGGAAACGTCGTCGTCTAGTCGAATCCGCCGATATTGTCACGTTGATCGACCTCCTGACCCGCAAAATCGGCGGGGAGCTACAGATGCAGCCAACCGTACCTGTCGACAGGTCAGGCCGAACCGAGGAAGAACAAGTCAATCAGGAAGACGAACTGGAGCAATCTGACGACACGCCGTACATTGACGCTCAGGCTCAGGCCCTCCAAGATGCGGAGATCGCACAGCGCATCGCCAAAAAAATGACCAACCTTATCAACCGGATGCTGCTTAAGCTCACGAAGGCTGATCAACCCGACGCCAAGGCGCGGGCGCTCGTTCAACTTATCGCCGTACTTTCGCTCGTGAAAGAGCTGGTGCGTATCGAGCGCTTGCCCCGTTGGCGATTGGCGCGCGCACTGCTTGTTCCCGAGGCCGATCGTCGTCGCTTGCTGGACGATTCTATGCGGTGTTTGTTCAATTCCAAAACGCGGCTCATCGACACGCTAACGGACGACACTCAAGCAGAAACCGAGGAAGCGATCCAGCTCCGTGTTTTGCTGTTGTGGCTCGCATGGAGTGTCGGCGACAAGGTTCCGGAATTGTCAGTCGACGCGTTCGACCCGAACGGTCAGAACGAACAGTTGCGCGCCAAGGCGATGTTTCTCGCCCTCGCGCCACCTGTTGCCGGCGACGACGTCGCGAGCGACGAACTCAGACGGTACACCGCGGCGACGCTTAGGCCCAATCCTTTGGATGCCGCGCGCGCGGACAGATGGATTCGGCTCACCAACGAGTTTGGCCGGTTCTGGAGCAGAGACTTGTCCGATGCGCCGCGAATCGAGGTAGGCGGTTGTTGCATCGTGGGAGACTGCAGCTATCCTCGCGTCGTCGCGGAGCTTCACGGCGAACTGGTCGGCTTCTGGGACTTCGGGTCCATCCGGTCCTTCAAGCACGATTTCGTCATGGCGGTCCAGCCGGAAGCGGTGTCCTGACGGTCCGCCGCCGCAACACGTATAGCCAGAAGCGTCAGGCGCCAACAAAGCTCTTTGCGCTGTTTACTAGCTTGCCGAGGTGAAGCAAATGCATTCGCTGTGCCAGTGGCAGCGGCGTGAACAGCCATCGAATCTAAAAATCTAAATTGCCACCAAGGCCTCAGGGCAAGTTAGCTCGCCCGGCGGATTATCAAATGCCGCTTTATCATATGGACGCTCGCCGCTCTTGAGCAGTCCAGATTGTGTCACCGACCGGTCAGGGCCGATTTCTGTTTGACGCTAACAGCTCAGTTCGACCCGTTGCTGCCGGTCGCCAAGTTGTGGCCCGTGGGGCGCTTTTCGGACTACAGCAGCCGTCCGCTGGATCAGGTCTTTGGCAAGTTCGCGGCTTTGCGGCATGGGGCCAGATTTTGTTCTGCGTCTCATCCGATATTGCCCAGGCTTTGGTACTCTTTCATCGTGAATCTTCTTCTCTTGGCGGAGATAGGGAATTCACGCCGATTCGTAAAGGCCAAACTTTGGATAGGCCTCCGACAACGCCGGAGGCTTACCTCACTGAGTTAGACGCATATATCGCGAAGGATGCGCCGTGCCTACCGCGGCGCATGCGGCTGGCACCAAATCCAAGAAAAGGGAAATTATGAAGAAAGTTACCATAGCCTTCATCACAACGTTATGGTTGGCCAGTGTCCATGCCGCGGGGTCTCTGTCTAAAGTGATGCCCGAGGATGAAGTGATCTTCGTCACCGGTCGGGTCACGGTCGGACACGACGTGACCGCATCCGGCCACTATACGCAGATCGTGCTCGATCAGCCGGAGATCTCACCTTGCGATCACAAGTTGGTCCGCACCATCATGATCTGGAACATGAACGTCGGAGACCATATGCAACTCGCGTCGTATGCCGACGAACGCGTCGTAGTGATGGGCACGATCGTCTGCCCGATGTCCGGCATCATCTTCGCGCCGGATCCTAATCCCAAATCCGTGATTCGCGTTTACTAAGCCATCGAGGCATTGATCATTCTCAATTGCCCGTCTGATTGCGGATACCTGAACGAGCAATCCGACGCAGCAAACAGTAGGAAAAATCATGAACGACAAAAATCGAGCGGGGGAAATCCAAATTGCGTGGCAATTGCTAACAGCAGCGATGCTGGCGGCGATTTCGGTTCGCGCGGTGAAAGATATAGCCGATGTCGACCGTGGGCCCATCTACCTGCCGGAACGAGCGGGGGTCTATGCGTTTTGGTGGACGGGGAGACGGCAACGGCTGATGGAAGCAAATCGGCATATCGTCCTGAAGGGACCCGGGGGCAAACCTGTCGATGTGCATTACCATGATTGGTGGCCGGACGACGCTCCGTACCCCTGCTTGTACGTAGGCAAAGCAACGAACTTGAAGAAGCGGTTCAGTCAACACCTGATGCGAGGGACTACGGGGCGCGCACATCAAACACTATCGGGAAACTTAAAGGGAAAGGCTAGGACCACGTCGTGTCAATTGCGGTTTGGCATTGAGCATGTTTTTCCGGCCGAGTCTGACCCGCAGGGTCTCATACAAGAATGCGTCGGTTTTTCCTTCTGTGATCAATTCTCGGAAAACGCAGTCGCTGAACGCTTCTATGCCGAAGACAAACTCGTAGGGCATCTAAGGCCTTGGTTCAATATTGACTCGGAACGTTGAGTCCATGCGGCAGGTTTCAGGTCGAAGCCGCCCTTTCAAACGTAGCATTGCGGGATGGGCAAGTGACCGCAACTGGCCGAATAGAGACAACACGAATCAGCGGGCTTCCATTGCCAGCATTCGTCTGGTGCGCCCTAGCCCCGGCCTGCGTTTTCTCATAACACGGATAGCTCAATCACTCGCCGGCGCGCTCGATGGCTCAATACGCTTATTGGTAGCGCTGGCCTTGGTCCCAGCGGCTTTGCCAATGCCTCAGGAAAGAGGACGCCACTTCCGGAAAATTCCAGATGACGACAGCATTTTCGCTATTTGATTGCTCCGCCGATGACGTGTAATTGAAAGAACCGGTCTCTACCGTCCGCCCGTCAGTGATAATCACTTTGTCGTGCTGGAGCTTGTAGCGATCAATTGTTCGAAGCCCGACCCCGCCGTCCACCAACGCGTTCATCGCTGCAAGACTTGCACGGCCATCATTGCTCCGAGCATCAAGGACCACTTTTACGTCAATGCCGCGCTTCTGCGCATCAACGAGCGCGTGCGCGATGTCATGTGCCGTGAAGTCGTACCCCATCATGCGAATATCATGCTTCGCCGTATGGATGACATCGAGAACGAGGGTTTGCGCGCTGCCCTCGGGCGAGAACCCGACCTGGACCGTCGCCGCAGTTACGGAGCCTGAAAATGGACACCCAATCAACGAGCACCCAATCGATAGCGCAAGGATGAGGCGAGTCGCTGTAGCCGCAAGTCTATGCTGCGAGTTGTCGCTTCCTGAAAACGGGATCATAGAGAACCTCTTTGATTTGGCGATCTTCCATGTATACGACGACATCTAACGTCGTGTTGATCGTTTTCATGATGACGTTGTAGTCGAGCAAGCGGCCGACCTCCGACGCTTTGACGAGCGTTGCAATACGGTTTGGTGTGGTGGCCGCGCTGTCTGCATGTGTCGAGAAGATGCCACCTGGATGTCCGGTGTTCGCACCGGCCAGATAATCCCATGCAGCGTCGTCGCGCAGTTCAGTCATAAAAATGCGGTCAGGAGATAACCGCATGCATGCCTTCAGGCATTCCGCGGCCGATATTCGGCCCTCCTGGCTTCCGTACATCATGTAGCCCACTTCATCCTGATTTTCGGAAGCTACCTCGTGAACGTCCTCCATCAGCAGAACGCGTTCGTTACGGGGGACCTCGTTCAGCAGCGTTCGGGTGAGGGTTGATTTCCCGGAGCCTGTTTTACCCGACACGGCGATGTTTCTTTTGCTCGTCACGGCCAAGCGAAGGAAACCTACGAGGTCGTCCGACTCGAGACGGGCAAGCAATGCTTCTTCGAACGGTTCGAGCGTTGTCAGATCCGCTTGTGTTTTACGCCGCCAGCCATGAAATCTGCCCTCGTCGCGCAGGGCCTCGAGAGACTTGTTGATCGCTAGGTGTTTCCGGATTGCGATGAGCACGGTTCCTTCAAGAACGGCGGGCGGCCAACAGATAATCCCTCGCGAGCCATCAGGAAGCATCACGTTGTTGATCGGACGTCTGCCCAGTCCGTTCCAGCTGAGAAGCGTATTGGTGAGCTTTTCGAGATACGCTTCCGAAATAGCGGGGTTGTCGTGCAGGACGCGCCCGGTCGTCGTCACGGCCACCACCTGGCGGAACTTATTGATCCGTACTTCAAACACCTTGGGATCGTCAAGATACGGTGCCAGCGGGGCCAAGGTAGCGAGCACCGACGCGTCGCGAGCAATAAAGCGGGGTACAGGGCTAACTACCATCTGCGCTCAACCCATACACGTCACTGAAATCCAGATCCCGTCGTACGAAGATCGATACGGCGTCGCCTTGCTGGTCGTACAGCGTCGGAGGAATGTCGATCGACGCGCGAAGTGCCTCGCGAGCAAGCGAATCGGACGTGTTGCTCGTGTTATCGAGATTGACCTGCGTGTTTCCTCCGCCGTGATTTGCCGAGTTTGCCGCGACCTGCACGAGCGCTTGCCCGACGTCAGAGAAAACCGAGATGAACATGGCTCCTGCGAATCGATCCCAGAAATGCGTATCCACTTGTCCCGGGATGCCCGCGCTACCTAGCCGGTTGGTTCCAGGGCTGTCGATATTGACGACGACATTGTCCGGATTGCGCAGACGCGTCCAAAGCACAAAGACACGAGCTTGACCCTGCTTGATGCCGCTAGATATCTCGCCCGTGACGATCGCGCCCTTGTCGATAAGGCGCACTTTGCTATCTGCCGAATAGACGTCCCGGCTCACTTGGCAGGAAACCATTCCCGGGACGGTCGTGTCGAGCTCTGTCTTGTTGCCGCACGGGATCATCGTGGCGGCCGGGACCGTCAGGCTCGCGTGCTTAAGCATCGAGGCTCTTGCGCTCTCAGTCGGTGCCGAGGTCATCTTCGAAGCGAGTCCCGCGCTCTCACGACTCGGTTCCGCTCGCGCAGCCACATGCGACAAGGGCAATTCCGAAGGCTGATCGCCGCCTGCACTGCCGGCCGACGAGCCGCTCCCTTGGCCCAGGCGCCTTGCAGACGCTATTTCTTCGGGCGACGCGACGTGTTTTTGATTAACTGCGGGTCGCGCCGTCGGCGGGTTGGCCGCGCCCGAAGCGTCGGTGTTTCCTGCGGAAACGTTGCTAGCCGGTGAACTTGCGGACGCGCCGAGCGGGGATGCATTGAAGTCGTACTTGGGCAGGGCGTTTGTCATCATCTGGGGCTTGCCTGCACTATCATCCGTCGGCTTCGCCGGGTGAAATGCGCGCCACAACATGAAGCCAATGAGAACCACGCCGATCAAGCACATGAACGCAACGAACGCTCGTGCGCCAGGTATGCGCCGCCGGCCCATCGTGCCGAGACTTTCGCGTCCATCATCTATCCTATGATCGTCGTCGACAAGGCGGTCAATATCTACGTCGCGGCCTTTCATTCGTCGCTCCCGTTATCTTTGGCTTTGAGCACGCGGGACACGCCGGGCACGACGACTCCGCTGGGGTTGCCTCCCAAAGAGGGATCAAAAGCGTCGTTGCGAACGCCGACGACCTTGTCTCCAGAACGCACGCGCCATTCGCGCGCCACCATTTGTGCGGCGATGATGTTGTGGTCGGGACCTTCGACGTGGGTGTTTACCGTGCTTTCCTTCCCGTCCGAGCCGATAACGAAAAGCGTGGGCAGCTCTGCATTTGCCGGAAACTTGAAATAGGTAAAGCGGTAGTCATCCCACGTGTTGACCGGGGCAATGTCCTGCGCTATTGGCTCATTCGACCTTTCGTAGCTCAGATTTTTTGGGCTTTGGCGGTCTGCACGTGCGAGCGCGTCGTTGATCCGCTGATCATTGCGCTGCTGGTCGGTTGCTGCCGCATCATCCATCGGGTACCGATAGTTGAGCTCGACGGTTGCCTGCTTCATCGACCACGGGTTCGCGATGAAAGCGTCCATCACCTTCCCGTCAGCGTCTTTCCTTTTGTAGCTTCCGATGAAATGCAGAAGAATGTTGTAGACGCGCCTGTCTGTCACGATAGTGAGATTCGTGTCGCTGAGCTCGGCCTTGGGCCGGATAAAGAAATGATTGAGCTTGTGTGAGAACTCCCACGCCGCGTCGTCGCCAAAGGCGTGCGTCACGTATTTCTCACCGGGCGCAACTTTGATATGGATCTGAATGCCTGTGACAGCATTCAGTTGTACGGTGTCCGCAGCGTTATAGACAACTGTTTTGATGCGGTAGTCGTAAGGTGAATTTGTCTTCGGTGATACGGCGAACGTGGGAGACGAGAACGCAAGCGCGGCCGCGATCAAGATGCCCAGGTGCGAAAGGGATTTGATTGCCATGTCATCCCCCAACGCGACCAGCAGATTCCGCATTTGTGCGGAAACTGGTTACCTGGAAACCCAGCGGGTTGATGTAACGCTGCGAAGCCGTCATCGGCCTCACCACGTAGCGATACCCAATTGTTGCAATCCAATATTGCGGCGGCTCGGGAAGAGGCCGGGTGCGGTATTTCTTGGTGGTCGTATAGCGGATCGTCGAGACGCCGTGCGCGGCATCGGTGATGACGGACGTGACGTGAACGCGCGTGTTCTCTGAGTCCCCCAACCGCTTGTCGACTGCAGCGGATGTCCCGTATGCATTCGTCACCCGAAATTCGTCGGCGACATCGTTGGTCGACATGAGGCCGATGGCGTCATAGTCTCCTTGCGCGGCATAGAAATCGTACGACTCGTGATGAACCACGTACTGCGCGATCCAAAAGCTATCGACCACGTCGCCGTAGGTCTTCTCACCCCGAACAACCGAGACCTCCTGGACTTCCCCGGTATCCTTGTTAATCGTCAGCATGTGCTCCGGAATGGGCTGGCTATATCGCAGCACGACGCCGAGGACCGCAATGACGCACACGCCCGCCAGCACGCCGAAGCCAGTTGCGACGATCCAGGCGCGCTTTCTAGACTCCAGGACTTCGTCGAGATAGTCAACTTCGAGGCCGCGGCGCTCTGCGCGGTACTTCTCAATGTCAGCGCGAGCAATGGGTGCGAGGGCAGATTCACTTTTCACTTTGGCTGGCTCCCGCATTTGGCAGAACGATCTGCTGTCCGGCCAGCTCGTTCGGCACCGACTTGTTCACGGGAACCAGATGTGACATGTCGGGCTGCGGCGCTGGCTTTGGACCGCTCGCGCATCCTTCAAGTCCAAAGGCCAATAAAAGGCCGGCTGTGCTGCATAGGCGGATCATCACGACTCTCAGATGGACAAGAATGAATTTATAGTAGATCCTTGAAAATGCAATATCAAGGATTAATACGTTTCCCGGTGGCGTCGATGATCAATTGCGTGACCCTTTTGCAAACCCCTGCATTCCTGAGCCATCTGCGCTTTCGGAGCTGGAGGCGGTGTTTTGGCCGCTGGCGCTTTTGCTGCTCGCGCTTTTGCTACTAGCGCTGTTGGTGCTTGCGCTGTTGCTACTCGCACTGTTGCTCCCCGCATTACTTGGCGGCGGGCTCGTTGAGCCGCCCGAACTGCCCGTTCCACCGCTACTGGACGCCTCCGCTGACTTTTGACCGTGCGGTTGCGTTGAACGTCTGAGATGCCTGAATATGTCGGCGGACACACCGTGGCCCATGGCGTGCGCCATGTGCGGTACCTCTTTCATTACGAAAAAGGACACGACAGTGATCAGGCCGCATGTGACAACAGCGACCAGTATTGGCGAGTCGCTATTTGGTTTTGCGGCTGCGGAAATCGCAGCCGAGAAGAAGTGCATCAATAGTCCAAAGACCGCCGCTACAAGAACGGTCACCATTCCGTAGTTGATGACGGTCCCGAGCCATCGACCAAACAGTTCTGACGTTCCTTTGAACAGCAAGGCGAAGATAAATACCGGGCCGAAGATGACCGTTATGCCAAGCAGGAATTTGGCCATCAAAATCAAGCCGGCTCCCATCCCGCACATTAAGACAGTACAGAACAAGGTGGTCGCACCGAGCAGACCGCTCGTTATCCCCGCACCTGAGTAAATGTTCGCGTTGGTAAAGGCGACTTTCGCAACGTTCAGGCCGTTATCGACCGCTTGGTCTATGACGCTCGAGATCTGATTTTGCTGGTTGCTTCCCGATGAGTTGTCGATAATTAGGATGGAGGCAAATTCATCGGGTGTTTTCATCGCGACATTCGCAAGCGACGTTTGGTACCACCCACCAGCGCTGGCAATGCTGATCACCATAGCGTATTTAACGAATCGTTCGACGAGACTTGTGAGAGGCTCTTGCCCAGGTCGCGCCATGAGAAACAGGCCTTCCAGCGTCAACGAGATGGTAAGGCCCAAGGCGATCACTGGCGTTATCGCAGAGATGATTGCACTCAGGTTTGCAGCGACGAAGTCGGTCACCACCCGATCGATGTAGGTGAACATCTGGGATGTTCCATTGAACGTCGCTGCCATGACCTGTCCTATTTTCCAAAGACCGTGATTTGAGACTGCGCGGCGACTGCGTTCTGACAGTCGGGCGAGGCCATTTGAGCTGCATCGTTTTGGCACTCTGGGACACGGGTTTTCCTCTCCGCATCGTGCTGCATGTACCAATCTCGCGTGCGCTCCGTATGAACGTTCGACGCCTGATTGCAAGCGGCCAGAAGCAGAAGGGCAAAAAGCAAATAGATTTTTTTGATCATGTCAGTTGCCAAGGTCAGGGGTCGTGTTGTCGTCGGCGCTGGTGCCGATCGTGTAGCGCTGTACAGCAAGCGCTTGTTGTTGCTGCAATAGCTTGTCTTGTGATTGTTGAAGCATTGCCATCAGGCGAAGCTTCGCTTGCTCGCCTTGAATCGATCCCTGGGCAGTTTGAATTCGAGCCTGCAGGTCCATAATTTCTTTTGGGGTGGTGGTCTGGTCGATCTGGTCTGTCAATGCCTGAATATTATTAAGCTCGGCCATCTCGTTGTCGTACGACTGCATACCCATTGCTCGATCCGTCGCACCTTTTTCTTCCAATTTCTGGTTGATGAAGGTCAATGCGTCAGTACGCCCCATGCCGTTGATTTGCCCCTGGAAAGAGGAAAGAATCGAGGACGCCGAGCCGCTGATACTTGAATGGCTATTCATGGCGTCCGAATACACTTGGTTCCAGTTCGACGGCAGGTTTCCCCGGAGGAGCGAGGTATCGCCCGAGAGCATCGAGCCGATATGTGACGACCCTGTGAGCGCCACGTATTGCTGCTGAGCTTGTTGCAACTCCGCTTTCATTGTCGTCAGCTGTGACGCCATTTGAGTGAGTTCCGCCGGGCTGATCGTGACATCGATCGCATGGGCGGAGGGTAAGAGAGCGATAGATGCGGCGATGACAAAAGCAAGCCGTTTCATGACTATCTCCTTATGAGGATTTGCGCGCGACGGCGCCGTAATAGACAGGGAGACATACATCCGGATCGGTCGTACCCAATTGATCGATGATGCGTTGTAGCTTGTCGCTGTTGTCGGGTGTTCCCGACAAGACGCTGATTTCCTCGTCCATGTTCTTCAGCATCATTTCAGCAAGCGCGGAGCTACCGCCCTGTTTGATGAGGAACTGGCGGCTATTCTCGGGGATGGAGAGCATTGCTTCGAACTCGGCGACCGTCAGATTTAGCCCTTTGATGTAGTCGTCGGGGTCAGCGTCCGGATTCTCGAGAAGAATCTTCGTGATGCACTGCTGGACGATGGTTTTACCGATCCGGCTGTCGAGGGCGTCGTTCGGCTCTTGCGTTGCAAAAACATAGACGCAGTCCTTCTTCCGGTCGGTCTTCAATCCGCGTTTGATTTCAACGTCCATGATCGGGTCATCAAGGTACTGGGCAAATTCATCAAAAACTTGCATGAAGCGCCGCGTTCCATCGATTGACTTACGGACGCGATACAGGAGGTACATGAGCAAGGGTGTCCGGGCAACAGGAGACTTTTCTCCAGGTGCGACGATGAAATCTGAAAGATCGAAGCCAAAAATATTGTGTGTAGCCAGGTCGAGCGCGTCGCCGTCGTTGTCGAACAGCCAGCCGTGCTCGCTGCCTCGAAGCCACGGTTCGAGCAACGAAGCGAGAGTTGGCCTGTCAGAATGGTTGGTGCGGTACGGATTCGGAATATGCTGGGCAACGGCAGTCAGCGTGCGTTGTTCGTGGGGAATCAGCGCGTCACCGCTGGCGTCGCCGCCCATGACGGCGTCAACGGCTTCATTCAGGCTCACCACGTCGGCGTGGTCCAGTGGCCCGTTTAGCGATGTCTCAGCAAGGAGGCGCACCAAGCGCTTAACGAACAGGATGTTGGCGCGCGTGGGTTCGAGTTGCAGAGGTTGCCAGCCAGTTGGCTCTCCGTCTCGAAGCACCGTGTAATGGCCACCAAGCGCCATTATCAGCGGGAACATCCCACGATCCTTGTCGTAGCAGACCATGCGCGGACTAAACTTGCTGGCGTCCGACAACAGCTTATTCATGAGCGTCGTCTTTCCCGCCCCTGTCTTGCCGAGGATGATCGTGTGGGCCGCAGGGCGCTTGCCGAGCCAGTTTTCGCCGGCAGGCGTCGAGTGAAAGTTGAAAAAGAGCGGTGTTCCCGATGTGGTCTTGAATAACGAGACGGCTGGCCCCCACGGGTTGCCATCCGGCTTTCCAGACATGAAGTTATGAAACGACGAAAACGACAAAAAATTCCAGCTATTGATCGGAGCAGGGCGGGGCGCAAACACGTTGTTGGCGGGAAGGCGCGCGTAATACGCCGCTTCCGATGCCAGTCCCACGGGACTGGCGCTGATCGCACACTGATTGAGCATCACGCGGACCTTGCGTGCGAGCTTTTGCGCGGCTTTGGCGCTGGCGGCCGTCACATGGACCGTGGCGTGATGCCAACCCATGATGAAGCGACGCGACACCACATCGTCGTTCGCATCCGTAATTTGCCGAATTTGCGACGCGCTCTTGTCGCGCGTCTCCAGCAGCGCCTTTTGCTGGTTCGTTAAAAAGACGCTCGCGGCCATCGAGGAAACGCAGCAGAACGATTGGGTCAGCAAAAATTCGAAGTCCGCTTCCATTAAGAGGTTCAGCTGGCCCGGTTCGGTTTCTTCAGGATAGTCGCGAATTTCGACGGCGGCCGTGTATGTATCCGATTCTTCGCCACGAATCTGCATGACATCGCCAAACATGGAGCTGACTGGGCGGTTCATCATGAGATAACTACGAATGCGGTCGCGACAAACGGGTACTGGGGAGGCTTCGTTGTTGGCCAGAAAGCCGAGCCATTCCAGCGCACTAGAAAATACGAACTGAGTTCCGGTTTCTGTGGAAGCGGAAGCATTTGAAACGCTGCTGATATCGGCAAGCAGATCATCGGTATCGACTTGGTCGTCCCCCTCATCAGCGCTTTCGCCCGCGATCCGACTGCCACGCTGATCCCTGTAATACACACCAAGACGTTCGATGCCGTACGGCTTCATCGCGCCAAGCAGCTGAGAGGCGATGTCTTCCAGCGAAGCAAGCGCTTCCGTCTGCATGTCATCCAACTCGACATGCGACGGTCGCTCGAAACGCGCCAGGAATTTTTGGGTGAGGTCTCCGACCGGGTTGTACACAACGCTCAGGTAAAGGTCGTTGACCATCAACGGGAAGTTGTCGAAACTCTTCCGATAATTGCGGTCGACTTGCCGGGGAAAGGACAGTGCGAATTCGCTTTCCGGAAAATTAGTCACCTCTCGGTGGTGCAGGTGCGTCCAGAACTTCACGTGTTCGTTGCCGATTGATTTGAACAGATTGTTCAAATCACGATGCCAATGGACGAGATCGGCGTTCGACGCGCAATCGTGCGTGCGGCCGCGAAGTTTAAACACCATCAAATATTCGCCGTTGATGGTGCTGATCGCGTGATCTGTGACGTGGTACGAGTACGGCAGGTATTTGACGAACGCTGGTTCGCTTTCGAACGCGCGAACCTTTTTGACGTTTCTGACGGTCGCGGCCATTATTTTTTCACCCTGTAATCGACCGGGGAGTAGCTTGATCCGCCCCACTTTGATGAGAAGGGGGAATCCACCCAATTCATCACTTTTGTTCGAAACGCAAGCCCGATGATTCGAAACATACGGTCATCGTGTTTGGTGATACAGAACTCGAGGAACCACAAAAAACCGAACATCACGAAAGCCCAGAAGTGGACAAGCATGAAGCTTGCGCCCGAGACCATGAATGTGAGCAAGAACGCGGTTCGGGGAACGTACAGAAACGTGGGTAACCTCGTGGCGCCCTTGAAGAGCGGGAATTTTCCGGATGCCATAAGTAGTCCTTAGGGTACTAAATAAGCAAATTCGCTGGATCACGCCCAACTTAGGCTGTCAGCCCAAATAGTCCGACAATGTAGGAAGCCGACCCAACCACGATCAGCCCGACAACCAACCGGACCGCCCAGTCCATTCGAATCAGGTGCGCGATCCATGCAATCGCGGAAACGACGATCAGGATGACCGCTGATAGCGGAATCCACGTCATCATCCAAGTCGTTATCGACGTCATCGAGGATGTGCCCGTATCGACGCCAGCGGCAGACGCCGCATTGGATACCAGCGTGGCCAGAATCATCGTCCCTGCCATTCCTGCTCGTTGCGCTCTCGTCATCATGTTTTCTCTCCAGTTTTCAAATTGAAATCCGTCATGACCAACTCACACCGCTCAACACCACATTTCTCTCGAAGCCACTCGGCCAAGAGTCGCAAATCGGCCCAATAGCGGGCCTCCTCGCTGGCTTGAAGTCGCAGCGAACAGGTGACGATTCTTCCCGTTTCGTCCTTCACCTGAAACAATGGAAGCCATTTCTTCAGTTCCACCCGTTGGATTGAGACGCTCACAAGCCTCTGCTGCTGAACAACGTGTTCAAGCTGTTTTTGGGGAATCAGAAACACGTGCATCTATGGAGACTCCGGTTTTTCAGCGCCGAATGCGCCGGGGTCATGCGTTGAAAACGCTCCTGCGTCCGAGTCATGACGGGGGCTGGGAGCCGATGCCACAGAAGCGCCGGCGCTCCTGCCATTGTCATCGCTCGTCGTTCCGTGATCTACGCTGGGAGGGAGTTGCGCCTCTTTCTCCGTACTGGCACGGTCATCCAGCAAGGCTGGGATCTGTAGGAGTCGCACTTGGGCAATCACCTTCGAAACGTATCCGTTCGCGAAGCCGCGCGTTTGTGACCCGGTGTTGTAACAGGAAAGCGCATGGCGTAGCGCGTTCTGGCCTTCGCCGAGCATGCGGACCGCCCGCGCGTAGCAATCCGTCAGGACCGCCGCTGATGCTCGAAGGTTTTCACACGGGGACAATAAACCCTCACCGCTCGTTCCGAGGCGGGCGAAATTCGCCGAGTTAATCTGCGCGTAACCCACATCGAAATTCATCGCGTGGGCATCAAGCCATCTGATGGCGTCCGCCGCTTCGTTTTCGGTTTCGGGTTGTTTCGGTAGGTGATAATTGCCGTTCACATTGATCGCGAGCCGATTGTTGTGGGATTCGTGCGCCACTAGGTATGCCATCGTGAGCGGATGAACGTTCGGGGCACATTGCTTGGCCAGGTTAAGCACGCTTGCCGATACCGCTGCCTTGGCTGCCGTCGGCGCAAGCGCGCCAAGAGCGAAGATGGCCGAAGCAGGGATGGTGACTAACGTTGTCATGTTAACCCTTGAAATTGCAATTTCGAAGATTAATACTTATCATAGAGAGAAAATTCGCCGTGTCAAGCAAGAAGGACGAAACGAAGAAGGCAGCCGACACGAAATCATCGGGGCGCACGAGCGACGAATTCGTCTTCATGCCGAGCGGCGCTGAGAAAGCACCCAAAGGCGAACCGCGCTATCGCGACCCAGCTAACCCTTTCAACACGTGGGGAGGGCGCGGCAAGCGCCCTGAGTGGTTGCGAACCTACCTCGAGCAGGGCAAGCTACTCGTGGATTTCGAAATCGAAAAACCGGAGGAATGACGATGGGCAAGGTGATACCTCTCGATGCGAATAGGAAAAAGGCTTCTGTCGCACAAACCGACACGGATGTAAGAGCGTCGATTTCGAAATTCTTACTCGCAGTCATTCCGGCACTGTGCCGTGCAATAGTTCGCAGCACCGCTGCTGTGGGACGCTTGCTTGTTTTGACGTGCTGTTCCATGTTGATCACCATGCTTACGGTCGTTGGCCAGCCGTTACGCCTGCTCGCGCGGCTTGGCGCGATTGCCGTGCTAATCAGCGGGGGCCTCGAATATTTCGACCACTGGCGACATGTGCGGCTTTTCCTGGTCGCCGGAAGTGCACTTGTGTTCGTTACCGCATTGGTCATGTGCCATGAGCAACTGCTGGAAGGGATGACCGGTATGCGTTCCAGACTGCGCGGCAATCGAGCCTAAATCACGTCAATTCGTACGCGGCCATTCGATGCGGTTCGACACCTTCGTCGTACGGGTTGTGATGTTGTCTTTATCTTATGCAGATGAAGCAGCATGGTCACCGTCTTGACTATGCCGCCCGTGTGATGCTATGCAGCACTAGGATGTGAGAATTTGTAAGAAGAAATGAATGCTGTTCCAGTGCGCAGTTAAATATGGGTTCGGTTTTCGGGAAAAGATCCATGTCTTCTGCGCAACCAGTCACTCTGTTTCTCGGACATGAGACTGTCCGCCTCAGCGCGAGCAACGGTTCTCTTGGTCACTTAATCGAGCGAGAATCGTTCGCCAGTGAGCAGCAACTTGGGCCCAAAATCACCCAGGTTGTCCTTGCCAACGACGCGAGTATTCGAGAATTCCTAAGGGGCGATCCACATTCGGAGAGGGTCGGCCCGGTCGTCGACCATCTGCTTCGCGAAGCTCACTATGTACCACCGAAGTCGTTCGCGTCAGTTGATATCCGAGATCAGCTTAAAGCGCTGAATCACCTCTATCGCGCCGGAGACGAAACTGAGTTGATGGTGTGCATTACCTCGCTCGTTCAAACGTTGGGCGCTACGAGTTTTATGTATTTCTTAGCCGAGGATGACGCGAACGGTCGCCCCGTTTCATATCGCATCCTGACCTCGCATGCGGAAGCGCTACAAAACTATGTGTCGCTTCGCTATTACGCGACTGATCCGTTTTTAATCCGATCGCGACATTCACCCGAGCCCTTCTTCTCCTCCGATCTGGGCATGATCGAAAACATGAGGGGACAACGCCGTGAGATTGCCGAACGCGCCCGCGCAATGGGCATGAAGAGTTGGATCGTTGTTCCCGCGCACTGTCGGGGTAGCAACAATTTCGGGACACTGTATGTTGCAAACAATGTTTTGCCTGCTGATGGCGGCGAAGAATGTCTGCGTGAAAGTCAGGCCTTGTTCCGATCATTGTCCGCTCAGGTTTTTGAATGGTACATGAAGAAAGAAGTCGCGCTGGCGTTCGCGAACACACGCCTGTCCACGTTCGAGCTTCAAATTCTCAGCGCAAGGAAGCGCGGCTTCACCTTGGAGCTGATAGCAGATATTTTGAATCTGTCCCCGACCGCGCTAAAGCGTGTGCATGTTCCATCAATCAATCACAAGTTGAAAGCAAAAAATATTCATGAGGCGACGAAGATCGCCGATGACCAAGGCTTACTTACCGTCGTCTCCGATCGTAAGGTTGCCTATGTGATCTACAGTGAAAGCCGCGGCATTTTCCTACGCGCCGATCACGGGTGTCCGTTCTTCTCAAAGATGCTGGCAGGTGATCTGCAGGAAGCACAAATTTTCGACGACCGAGCGTCAGCGCGTAATCTCATTGATCGCGTGATGCCGAACCAAAAAGACGTGGTCCAATTGCGTCGGGTCGACGTGCACTGCTTTGCGACCACGGCAACCAAGGAGGAATGCGTTGCGGCGGGAATGCCTGCATGGGAGTCGGAGGCTGAACCTGCAGAAATCGCAGAGTGGCCAACGCATTCCGTTTCGTCCGGGTCCTTCCACTAAAAAAATTTCGGAGTGGGACAAAGCCACAATGCGGCAACTACCTACAAGTTGCTGATCTTTTACCTTCATATTCGACAAGCATCCAGAACAAATGCAAGTCAGCGCTCGAAGCTCATGCTCGCCATGGACTCAGTCAATGAGAGGTTTGGGCGGGGAACCCTGAAGGTGGGAAGTGTGGAAGGGCGGCAAGCTTGGCATATGACACAAGGCAAAAAAACGCCTTGCTATACAACCGAATGGGAATCCATACCCATAGCAAATTAAACATATCAGAGACACCATAGAATTATGGATTCCTATCTATAATCAGGAGGATGGGTCTGAACTTGGGAGCTTGGCTAATGCCCGAACCAGATCTTGCTGGCGTCTATAGCCGGATTTTTGCAAGACGCTCCGAAGTTGATTTCTGACTGTTACTACGGATACATGTGACTCGGTAGCGTATTCCTCAAGCGATAGTCCGGTCACTAACGCCTGGGTTAATTTTGCCTCGGCAGGACTAAAGTTAAACCATTGAATCAATTGCTTGGAAGACGGCGTTCGCTCAGTCCCGGCACTGCTGACGATAATCATCAGGTCCGCTGCGCTAAAAGTGTTATGAACGCTAGCACTAGAGGTTGCCCAATTCGCATGCGCGCCACTGTGTGGTGACACGATTTGAATCAGAGGCTCGGGCGAAATTGGAATAATAGTGACAAAGAACGACTTTTCGGGTTCTGCACTCAGACCCGCGATCCGAACTGTGAGGCTTTCAGGTTGGCGCATGGTCCTCACTCGTTCGATGGACGCCGATAACTGGCTGTTGCCCCGGGTGGTGGTCTCCAAACGTTGATTTGCGGTTTGGAACACGACGTTTTTTTTGATGAGTGCGTCAGCTAGAGCGTTGCTGAAAGTAATGAGGTTTCGTCGGTCAAGAACAACTACGGCCTGACCCAAAGCTTCAAGTCCAACACTCCCGGCCAACATCGCTGCTCGTAGCTTTTCGCTTTTAGTGATAAAACGTAGTGCTCGCTCGATGTGAGGCAGCATTCTATTAGCAGCGGCAATTTGTTTTGGTGAAAAAGCAGGTTGACCAACGAGATGGTTGAACGCAAACATGACGTTCAGATTCTCTTCTCGATATACGGTCCCACCAATTACATAACGAAGGTTCCAAGGGATAAGTAGGTCTTGGTAAAATTCGTTTCTGTCCACGAATGCTCGGTCAAAATGGTCAGCACAGGAATATGCCTGTCCTGCTGGCATATCAAAAGCGAACTTTCTTCGCGGATCTATAGCTCCATAATATTTAGCATAGGCATCTCCCGCTGGCACGTAGTCGTGGTTTGTCATCAGGCTGAACGTGGGACCAGCCGCCGACGCATCCCACCCAAACAGATGACATGTCGCGCTTCCAAGCCAACGGTCAAATCGTGTCAGTGCAGGAAGAAGAAGACTCGGTTCGAGTATCGAATCATAGAACTGTCCTAGCAAACTGTCCCATTGATCTAGGCTTCCAGTCCTGACTTCACGCGGCGCCATATCTGAGTATCTCGGCTAGTGTTGGTTATTTGCGACAGGGTTTCAGTTTGATCAAAATTGATCATGCCGACAAATTTCTCTTCGTCAAAAATAGCCCCGGTCTCGAAGGGCTTATGCCTAAAGCATCGTTGCTAAATCAAAACTGATAAAACGCTAAAGATGACATCCTTAAAAACCGTGTTGCTGGGGTTGGCGGTGTGGATTATGACCGCTTCTGTAACGAGCGCACAAGCGCAAGAAATAGCGCGGGTGAACTTGCTGGACGGTCCAGCTTCACAGTCACCTGCGTTCATGGATGACTATCGCCACCAATACTTAAGAAGCTTTGCCAATACTCCTGGAGTCGACCCGAAGTCTGTGGCGTTGCTCGGCGACCCCTTGATTCGCAAAGAACACAATCCCTATAAGCTAGCTGACCTCGTAAAAGCGCAGCAAGTCTCGTTGCAGTCTCTTCGCAGCGCGAAGATCGGGCTGGTCGCAATCACTGTCCCACATGGTGCGTCGTTAGAACTTTTGAATCCAGATACAGGCGAGTATCGTGTGCACCTCAGTTTTCCGTCTTATTCGGGCATCGACAAAAGCCAGGCAATAGGATTGAACCTGTCGAATAGCAACGGGCAGTCACGCCACA
Organism: Caballeronia sp. M23-90; assembly: GCF_053574605.1. Taxonomy (NCBI): domain Bacteria; kingdom Pseudomonadati; phylum Pseudomonadota; class Betaproteobacteria; order Burkholderiales; family Burkholderiaceae; genus Caballeronia; species Caballeronia sp. M23-90. The sequence goes on from NZ_JBSIPA010000024.1 coordinate 22,060, forward strand.
ACGAAAGCATGTCCTTTGCACTGTCGTTTGATGGTCAAGCTAAATCTGATATCAGGAAAACGGTTGGCAATGCGAGAGCGCGGCAGATAGAAGAAGCGATTGGTAGCAAGCGGCAGGGAAGCGGCTTTATCGACCTTCCCGTTACGTACTATGTCAAGCTCGTCTCTGGAAAAATCGACCATGTTGACGACGTAACTGTTAGTGCGGTCATCGATGTGCAAATCGTATCGGCTGAACTTGTAACGGGGGATGCAAGCAAGGTGACACCGCTATTTTCACTCGAAGGGAAGGAAATCCAGGAGCATGTAGCGCCTGTGAAAGGTGGTCTCGTGCCAAAAGGTTGGATTTACTAAAGTTTGAACCCTTCTAGGAGAATCACATGCAAAGCTCATATACGAAGCGTCGAACAGAGAACGGCTGGCTGTTTGATGTGCAACCCGCGTCACCCGTATCGTCCACCGGGATTGTGCTCACTTTCGCGATACCGCTGACACTCCTTGCCCTGTTCATGTCTTTCGTTATCTATTCGGATGGCCGCTCCACCTTCAAGCCCTTAGCGATAACCGTCTTTTTTGCATTCGTAGTGTTTTCTTTGCTGCGCATGCACTTTAACAAGATTCCAAATAAGCAACGAGCGGCGAGTTCTTTTGAAGCCGGACCTGAAGGTATTCTTAGCAACAAGAATTTTCTAGTAGCAAGTGATATCCATCACTTCATGATGAAAAATTGGGCGTCTAACGTTGAGGGTTCTATCTCTCCGACTTTGGTTGTTGGAACGCCAGGATTTGACACGGCATTTCGCTCAATGAACGCGAACTTGTCAGCAGGGCTTGCGTCGGCGCGCCAAGGTTGGATGCGGAAAGTAGCTAACGTGTCATGGCAAGTGGACGCGGAGGCGGGTGGGAAAGCAACGATGTTGGCATGCGGCCTGGACGAAATAACTGCTCGTGGGTTGGTCGAGGACTTATCGCGAGCGCTGCATCCGTAGCATGAAGAGATTGATGGTAAAAATATAAATATAGCGAACGAGGAAATCATGAAGAGCGAGAACCTGAGAGACCTTCTTATCTGTGTAGGACAACTACCTTAGCCGGTTGCGGAGGTGGAGGCGGGTCATCATCGAACGCCACTCCAGCAACTCCTGCTAGCTCAGTTGCCCCGCCCACCGCGACATTTTCTCTGTTGCCATCGGGAACGGATACGGCCTATGCACCTCTTGGTGATGTTGTCGCTGATTCGTCAGGCTGGATAAACAATCGGCGTGCCGCCATGGGCCTGAGCACATTGTCCAATTCGGTTCCTTCACTGACTACGGCTGCATCAAGTCATTCGACCTATGTGGTTCTTAACAATACAAGTGGTCACACCGAAACCGCAGGACTTCCCGGCTTTACCGGTGCAGACCCAAGTACGCGCATTCAGGCCGCATACAAGAATAATTTCTGGGGAGAGGTCGTAGTCGCGTTCACTGGACCACATGCTGCAAAAACTTTTGCCGCTGAGAATATCTTTGATGCTCCATATCATCGGGGTGTTTTGATGGCCGACTATGCAGTATCAGGTGTTGGCTTTGTCACGAGCGGGACGGGTGCGTCTCTATATAGCGCTTTGACCATTGACCTTGCGGACTATAAGCAGGTGGTGGGAGCTAGCCAGTTTGTAGCCTATCCATACAACAATCAGAAGGGTGTGAAAACGTCATGGGTAGCAGAGGAGTCGCCAAACGTTTTTGCTGACCAGCCTCAATACATTGGGCAGACGGTGGGCCATCCTATCGTCTCGCATGGCACGGTCAATTCCGTCATTGATATTTCAAGCTTCACGCTCAAGGATGCGGCTGGGAACAATGTTGCTTGCAAAGCTCAGGATCACAATACAAGCAGCGACGCGGCAAGCTTTGGCATATGCGTTCCGTATGCTCCACTGGCTTCAAACGTGACCTATTCTGCAAGTGTTACGGGCTGGACAATGGTGCCGCGTTTTCACTCAGTTGGAGCTTTACCACGGGGGCTTAATTTAGCTCCGATCACCACAGGAGACTCAGCGTCTATGTGGTGACCTTCACCTCGGTTCCACAATGCGCCTTCGCAATCACAGTATGACGCTCGCTGTCTTGCCGCTAATTCTGTGTGCAAGAAATTATATAGGAACAGACTCCGTAGTTGTCTGTGTAGTCGCTGTCATAGTCCCTTGAATCGAACGAGTTGTTGCCCTTGTTCAATGTTAAGTCCGGGCACACGCGAGAATTAATTGCCTCTCCAGTCCCGGCTCGCCACCCTCCAGACTTACCGGTCTGTGTGCAGGTCAGGTTTCCGATAGGTAGAGTAATGGAGAACGGGCCGCGCATCCAGTTATTCGTAGTCCAAAATATCATGATTGGCTTAGGTGGAGGTGCTGGTGGCGGCGGTGGAGGTATGTCTACCCTTTGAAGCTTCGGAAGGTCGGCAGTGACAATTCCGCCATTCTTGAGGGTAAGGGACATTGCCCCGGATTGTCCATTCCATGGACAGTCAGCCTGAAGCGGCACCCCTGAAAGGTCATATCCGAACAATCTCTGCATGCTGGTCAGTTTGAAGGGGTTGTCCGCCGGACAGTCTGCCGATGCTAGATTTCCCGAAAGCGTTGCTTTCTTCAGGGTTTCTTTGCCGTCACGTTTTTTGAAACGATAGGAGAACCTGTCACCGGGCTTATTTATCTGAAAGTAGGCGTAGTTCTGGTCAGACGCCTCGCATGCTTTTACCGCTGCCAATGCGTTGTCACTGAAGACTTTGGAAATGTGTTTTTCAGAAAGCTGTGTCTGAGCTTCGTAGTAGGTAGACTGGCAGAAGTGCTGCTTCCAGGTATCCCAGTTTTGATCCGAGGTCTTGCCATCAAACTTGATATTGAATACATCGTCGGCTACTTCCGTAGGTATGCCTAAGCTCAGGCTTTGGGACTTAGCGCTCCCAACGTCCTTTACTGTGTCTTGGCAGGTAGCGGTTTTGAGTCGCTCGTATGAGGCGTAGTCCGAAGACGAACTGTATTCGTCAAAGACCACAAACTTAGTGCAGTCCTCTTGAGCCAATGCAAGGGAATTAACGAGCGCGAGCAGCGCAGCAATTCTGCGGAGTATGTTCAGCACGATTTCTTCCTTCTTACGAGCTTTGCACTGAAAGACTGCACCAACCGTTACCTCAGACGATTCCCCTATGAGGTATCCGTCTCAAGACATATTAGGAGACCGTGAGATTGCTTTCAATGACTAGGTAAAATTCTTTTGCCAGTATTTTGCTGGTGAGAAGCGGTGCCGTATGCATTCATTTCAATAAGCTTGCATATGACTAATACGTCTGGAGGACAGGTACTTGCGGTAGCAGGGGCAATGTTGTAAATGCCCCCGAAAGCTGGTTACTTTAGCGCGCTGTATGCTTCTTCCTCAGAGCAAGGCGAGCATTCTCTGCATTGAAGTAACCGAACTCGATCAATCTTCTTCGAGTAGCGATGGTTGGCTCGCGACTATCGGATTGATAAACTGCGAAAGCATGTCTTGTTGGTCGGTCAAAAACGGTGCGTCTTTGACTTTCTGGTGGAGATTGAGCATGCGCTTTTCAGCGCGAATTAAAATCGTGTCGTAACGAAGTGGTCTGATCTTTACCTGATCGTCGTCCTCAGTGCGGGTGCCTCCTTCCCCTTGTTCGATCTGGTCGCCAAGCACGAAGCCGTCTACCTCCGTGGCTTTACCAATAATGCCTTTCCTCTTAAGCTCTTTTACATACTTCCAGACTTGCTCTTTTTCCTTTGATCCAAGCGACAGCCCCGTGGTCTTCAGGTCAACAATGACGACATGCGCAATTCCGTCCTCGTTGTATTCCTCGTCAAAGGAAGAGCATGCATAAAAGCCGACACTGCTGTCGGGCAATATAACAAAGTCCGGTCTGTTAGGTGTACCCTTGCCGCCCTTCACGCCGAAGAGGTCGCGTATGACGGTTGTCATTCCTCGGTTGGCCGTGAATTCTATTGACTCAAACTGAGAGCCGAACATCCATAGACCCTTCTCAAAAAGAGGCTGGAGTTCGTGAACCTCATCAATGCCCGCTACCTGCACCTTCGCTTTGAGTTCAGCAATAATTTTTAGGCGGGTCTGAATCTCGTCCAAGGCAATTTTAGCCATGCCTATGGTCCACTCCGTCAGTATATTTTGGAGGGCATCGAGATCGGAGGGCGCCTGAGAGTGCAATAGGTCAAGCAAACCAAAGCGAGATTTCGACTATTCTAATTTAGTGAGGATTGTCGTAAGCTGGAGTATTTCCTGTTCGCCAAAATTCGGACATCTCTGCCTCTTTTGAATTTGGAGTGGGTGAACTTGGCGGGTCAAGGGCGGGCGTAAGCCTGGCGCAGCGAACCCTTGAGGCGCCGTCAATCAGTAAGCTGAGTCGTGGGTGATTGCGGCAGAATGCGGGAATCATCCACGCAAAGCCAACAAGCTATGACGAATCAACTGTTCGAATCTGCTCTCGGCATAACCGCGCCTTGGTAGGTGCAAGCCGTTGACTTTGATGCGGCTCAGCGTCAACTCACCATTGCCGTGGACTTTGTCGCGGGCACCCGGTTTTCCTATGCCGGAGTTGCCGGTGAGCACCCTGTACACGACACACAAATCAAGCGTCTGCGTCACCTCAATTTCTTTCAGCACGAGTGCTTCCTGGAAGTTCGGGTGCCGCGTGTGCGATTGCCCGATGGCTCGGTACGGTTGGTCGAACCTAATTGGGTAGGCCAACTCAACGGCTTCACGCTGCTGTTCGAGGCACTCGTGCTGATGCTCGCGCAACAGATGCCGTTTGCCGCTGTCGCGCGTGCCGTCAACCTGTTGTGGCATCGAGTACACGCCATCTGTTCGCGGTATGTAGAGCTGGCACTCGCGGCCGCTGACCTGTCGGGCGTGACAGCGGTGGCAATTGACGAAACCTCTTACCGGCGCGGTCATGAGTATCTGACGCTCGTCGCCGATATGCAGGCGCGGCGGGTCGTGTTCGTCACGCCCGGCAAGGATGCCAGCAGGATTGAACGCTTTGCGGCCTATCTGGGCGAACACGGTGGCACGTCCGAGCAAATCGGCTCGGTCAGCATCGACATGTCGCCGGCCTTTATCAAGGGCGTCAATGAACATCTGTCCGACGCCCGGCTGACCTTCGACAAGTTTCACGTCGTCGCTCATGCGTCCAAGGCGCTTGACACTGTACGCAGGCAACAACAGAAGCTTGACCCGCAACTCAAAGGCATGCGCTGGACGCTGCTCAAAGACGCGAACAAACTGAATCTGGCCCAACTCACCGACCTCGAGGCGCTCGTCAGTCAGTACACCACCAAGCGTACTGCCCGAGCCTGGCTTTACCGTGAGCAACTGCGCGACATTCTCGAGCGCAAACAAATCAATGTCGTGTCGGCGATGTTGCGCCAGTGGTGCACCAACGTCATGCGCTCGAAGGTCGAACCGATGAAGGACGTTGCGCGATTGATTCGCCGACACTTCGACGGCATTGTTGCCTGGACTCAGACGCGCCAAACCAACGGGTTCATCGAGGCTATCAACGGCCTGTTTCAGGCCGCCAAGCGCAAAGCACGCGGATACGCTCGCTTCGAAACCATGCGCACGGTCATGTTCCTCATCGCCGGAAAACTAGACTTCTCACGCTTCAATGAGCATGCCCGGTGAGCCCCGTTACCCACTCCGTTTTCAAAAGCGCCAAATTTTTTGATGTTAGTGTCGAATCTTTTTGCTTTGGACATGCGAAGGCAAATCAGCAGATAGACGTAAAATCCATTCCTCAAGAAACACAATGCGCTCTTTCAGCTTATCAAGCACTTTTCCGTCGCGATCACGTTCTAATTGTGCGTAGCCGTCGAGAACGCGCAGGTCACGAAGCGACTGCTTGAGGTTTATCGTGCGTTCTACGTTTGCAAGCTCTTGAGTGATCAGCTCAATCAGCTCTTGCGCTCTTCCAAGACGCACCCTAGCATCGAACGACTCCACGTCACCATCGCCTCCGCCGTTGCTGATCTTTTCAGCGATGTCAACAGGGACGGAATGTACCGCGACGATGTCTCGTAATGCAGCATGCAGCATATGATGCCGGGTAATGTGCAGCTGTAGATGGTCGTTAAGTGTATTACTTAGCCTTCTGAGTGTTTCTTGGTGCTCACGCAATGTGACCCTGAGGCAATCGACTTCTTCTTCGTATGCTTGTTGGTCATCCGCCATATCTGTCCGCCTGATATATGGAAATGGTAGTAATGATAAGTCCTTACGCCCATCAATTCCTTCAATTTATGCCATACAGGGTGCCTAGCTCATCTCCGCTGTCGAAACGTAGTGGCGAGAGCCGAGATGCACCCAGAGCCTGACACGACAGCATTCTTGGCCAACCCGCGTGAGCCTCTTGGGTCCGCCGTTGGCTATGTCGTACGTCGCAAGCAATCGGCTCAACCAACTTACTTGCCCCGCTTGACCGTCAGCAGGTGCGTTACGACCGTCCGGACACTGCGCACGTGAACTGTTAGCAAAAAGCCATTCAAGCACCGTTTCAGTTCGGCCGGACGGGAATCACGTGGCGCCCACTGGACTTGCCCCTGCATAACCGGACACGTGGTCACGCTTAGGTTGGTGAATTTTCTTGCTGGCGGAATTCGCGTGGCGAGCGGTATTTCAGGGCGCTGTGCGGATGCAGTTCGTTGTAGTGGCCGAACGCGATGGCCAGGTTTTGCAGCGCCGTCGTCGCGTCAGGCTTGGGCATCCACGAAACGTAATCCCGCTTCATCGTTTTGACGAAGCTCTCAGCCATCCCGTTGCTCTGCGGACTTCGGACAGGGGTTGTGATGGGCTTTAAACCGATTGCCCGCGAGAACGTCAACGTCTCCTCGGCAATGTAGCAGGAACCGTTGTCGCTCAGCCACTCGATTTCGCTATCGGTTTTCAGCGCTCCGTGGAAGCGGTTTTCGACAGCCTGAAGCATCACGTCACGCACCATGTCGCCGGTGTAGCCCCCGGTGCTTGCCGCCCAACTCATGGCTTCGCGGTCGCAGCAGTCCAATGCAAAGACGACGCGCAATGGCGAGCCGTCATCGCAACGGAATTCGAAGCCGTCCGAGCACCAGCGCGCATTGCTCCGGTCCACCGCGACCCTGCCGTCGTGCCGGCGCGTGGATTCAGGATGCCGAGGACGGCGCTCGAGCAGCAGACCGTGGGTGCGCATGACGCGATAAACCCGCTTTGCATTTACGCGAGGCTGGGCCTGTGCATCCTTGTTTCGCCGCAACAGCGCCCATACACGCCGGTAACCGTAGGTGGGCAGGTCGCAGACCAGTCCCCGAAGCTCGGTGACCAGCGGTATGTCGTCTAGAACCGGCATCTTGCGCCGGTCGACCCACCCAACGAGGCGCTTCGATTTGACCGCAAGATTAGAGCGCGACACACCCAGGACTTCACAGACCGTCTTCAACGGTCGTCCCCCGGCAGCAATGGTGAGCGCGCAATCAATTTTTTTGCCCGGTTGTACTCCATTGCTTCGCGAAGTATTTCCACTTCCATTGTCTTCTTGCCCAGCAGCCGCTGGAGTTCGCGAATCTGCTTCATCGCTTCGACAAGGTCGGAGGCTGGCACCACCTGTTCGCCAGCACTCACGGCTGACAGGCTTGCGTCCTGATACAGCTTACGCCAGGCGAATACCTGGTTCGCATTCACCTGATGGCGACGGGCTACCCCGGAAACGCTCGCTCCTGGTTCGAAGGTCTCGCGCACTATCGCAAGCTTCTCATCGACAGAGCGGCGCCGGCGCTGTTCCGGCTGGGTCAGAACCTCGATGGGTTCTACATTGGAGTTAGGCTTAAACATAGGCGAGAGACTACCTTAAAATTTAAGCGTTACCTCGTGTCCGTTTTTGGACGGGGCCAATCCACCCACCATGACTTACAATCATCGAAAATACAGACAAGATTACATGGCATGCGCCTGGAGAGACCTGCACTTTCAATTTCAAGATCCGTCAGTATGCGGCACCATGCTTGTTGATTCTTATAGGCTACTGCGGAGCACCCAGTGTTAGATAAAGCAGTGACTCGAAAAATGCACGGTACTCCAGATGGCCGGTATTTTATCGTCAAAGGGCGCCTTTGGCGATGTACCAACCCGTCCCTGGCCGAGGAGAAAAGAGCGATTTTGGTCAATAAGCTGATGCAGGCTCGCCGTGAAAAGGGTACTGCTATGCGACGCGACGACACCGCTGGTCGCGAAGCAGCGCGACAAAGAATTGACGAGATAAAAACGCAATTGGGTAAACGGGGTCCCGTTTGGTGGTCAGATGGTGCGCCCGATTGGAACCGGCGCATGGCAAAGAACACGCCTTATGCTGAATGGTTTGCTCGGGTGGTGAAACTATAATTTGGACGGTTTGGGGCGGCCTGCAAACTGTAGCTGCGTCCCTCAAACACCGGCATCGGAGATACCGCTTGACTGCTGAATACGATTGCCCCACAGCTACCGTCGGTGCCCAGCATAGTACGAAGCTTTGCATGGTCAGGTATCCTAATGAAAGTTGATAATTATATTTATGTCAAGCGAGGTAACTCAAAGCAAAACTCGACTGGCAGGAGTTTTTCGGCGAGCGAGCAAGCTCCGTCGAGCAGCTGATCCTATAGCTAATGCACGCCACTTTACTGATTCACGCAAGCACAGGCGCGCCGGCCTTTTTAGCAGGCTGCTGAAATATCGGTCGTTGATGCGTTCGGGTGCATTACGACGGATGCTGGGGCTCGCACTTTTGAAACCCGGAAGACGTTTGCAGGCATTCCACGTTGCTCGCGGGTTCACGATATCCGTGTTACGCCATTGCTTATTGCCCCTCAGCCCGCAAGTGTGCGCATACGCGTCAAGTTGTAGCCGACCTGCGTCAGCACGAAGAGCTGGTCTACGCGTTCAAGTCCCCGATAGATGACCTGGCGAATTCGACCAACTGTCTTGCCCCATCCGAATACCTGCTCAATGCGCTTACGTTTTTGCTGGCTTACCGCGTAACCCGGCCAGCGCGTAGTTCGCTCGTCAATTGCTGAACCTTCCGGACGTCCATCGTTTTGCGCCACATGCGGCGTGACGCAATTCGCGCGACAACTGGCGACGAAGCCAGCAGTGTCGTAGTTCTTGTCCGCGCGAGTCGCCAATTCGCGATGCCACGTTTTTGCGGAACTTCAATTCAAAGTCGTGCCGCTGCATCGGTCGCGTGGCGAAGCCGGGAATATCATCGACGCGTCGCGTGAAAGTGCGTCCATCGTCGCAAGTC
>NZ_JBSIPA010000250.1:0-9514 GCF_053574605.1 Caballeronia sp. M23-90
TGACGGCGCAGCAGCGCCGCAGCGGCCAGGCGCTGCTGGAAGGCCTGCATCTCGCCGATGCCTATCTGCAAGCGGCCGGACAGCCCGAGACTTGCGTGGTGACCGAAGGCGCGTTGCAGCACGATGAAGCGCGCGAGATCGTTGCCCGCATTGATCCCGCACGGGTCCATACGTTGCCCGATGCCTTGTTCGGGCAATTGTCGGGTGTTGTGCACGGCGTGGGCATGGTGTTGCTGGTTGACCGGATTGCGCCGGTTTTGCCTGTGCGTGTGGATCAAAGCTGCATCGTGCTCGATGGGGTTCAGGATGCCGGCAATGTCGGTTCCATCTTGCGGAGCGCGGCGGCGGCGGGGATCCAGCACGTGTTCTGTGCGCCGGGAACGGTGTACGCATGGTCGTCGAAGGTCTTGCGCGCCGGCATGGGCGCGCATTTCCTGCTGAACGTCTATGAGGATGTCGAGGCAGCAGATCTGCGGTCGCGGCTCGAACCCGAAGTGCGGGTTACCATCACCGATTCGCACGGCGCGAAGGCGCTCTACGACATCGATTTGTCCGGCCCGCTGGCCTGGGTGATGGGCAATGAAGGCGCGGGCGTTTCGACGTTCTGGCGCGATCATGCGGCGTTGCGCGTGACGATCCCACAGCCCGGTGGCATGGAGTCGCTGAATGTGGCGGCGGCTGCGGCGGTGTGCATCTTCGAGCAGTGCCGGCAGCGACGCTTATAAAAAAGCCGTTTCAACGCAAGTTGAAACGGCTTTTTGCTGAAGGTCGCCGCCTGCTAATAATACGAAGGCCGCTCCAGGCGAATCTCCTGCAAGATCGTGGTGGCGATTTCCTCGATCGACTTATGCGTCGACGACAACCACTTGACGCCTTCGCGCTTCATCATCGCTTCGGCTTCGTTGATTTCGTAGCGGCAATTTTCAAGCGCGGCGTACTTGCTTCCCGGGCGGCGCTCGTTGCGGATCTCGGCCAGCCGCTGCGGATCGATCGACAAACCAAACATCTTTTCCCGATACGGCAGCAAAGGCGTCGGCAAGCGGCCGCGCTCGAAGTCTTCCGGGATCAGCGGATAGTTGGCCGCTTTCACGCCGTACTGCATTGCCAGGTACAAGGAGGTCGGCGTCTTCCCGCTGCGCGATACGCCGACCAGGATAACATCGGCATCTTCCAGGTTGCGGTTCGACTGTCCATCGTCATGCGCGAGCGAAAAGTTGATCGCCTCGATCCGGTTCTTGTACTCGTCCGTGTCGGCGTTCTGGTGAACGCGGCCCATTGCATGCGTGGACTTGATGTCGAGTTCGATTTCCAACGGCTCGATGAACGTCTGGAACATGTTCAGCACCAGCGCGTTCGAACGCTGCACGATCTCGTTGGACTCGCTGTCGACCAGCGTGGTGAATACGATCGGGCGGCGGCCATCGAGGGAGACAGCCTCGTTGATCTTCGCGATGGTCGCATGCGCCTTGTCCGTGGAGTCGACGAACGGCACGCGCACGAGCCGGAACTTTTGATCGAACTGGGAGAGGATCGAGTGCGCGAAGGTTTCGGCAGTGATCCCGGTGCCATCTGAAACGATAAATACGGTTGGCGGCATCGGCGTGGTGAGCGTTGAATGACGTGAAAGAATGAGGCGATTATCGCCGATGTGCGTCGCCACACGTAACACGTGTGAAGGGTCTCATTTCGCAGCGGATTTATGCCCCGCAATAGAACATTTCGAGAGCCATCACGGTAGAATAGCGGCAACCTGTTCGATAAGCAATTGCGAACGTTCTGCCCGTGAATTGCGCGAAGTTACGTATAAATCACGCGTTCTGGGCGAACTTGTTCGGTTTTCAAAGCAAATTTGATTGGTGGCGGCGAGTTCGGCCGAGCCGTCATCGTGGCTCAGGAAGTCTTATGCGGTTGCTTATCAAACAGGTTATGCAGGTTGCGGTACGCGTTGCCAATCAACGCCGCCGCATCGAGCCCACTTGCATGATCGTGAATTCCATCCACCTTAGGGGCTTGTATGACTAACGAAGCTAACGTTGCAAAGGACCAGGCGTATGTAGTTCCATTCGAGCAGTTGCGAATGACCGACGTCGACATTGTCGGCGGCAAGAATGCCTCACTCGGCGAAATGATCAGCCAGCTCGCCGAAGCCGGCGTGCAGGTGCCGACTGGTTTTGCGACCACGGCGCAGGCATTTCGCGACTTCCTGCATCACAACGACCTGACTGAGCGCATCGCCAAACGTCTTGAACTCTTCGACGTAGACGATGTAAAAGCCTTGGCCGAAGCAGGCAAGGAGATTCGTCAATGGATCGTCGACGCGCCAATGCAGCCGCGCCTCGAAGAACTGATCCGCAAAGGCTTCGACACACTTCAGGCGAGCTCCCCGGAAGAACTGTCGTTTGCCGTGCGTTCGTCGGCGACCGCTGAAGACTTGCCGGACGCGTCGTTCGCAGGTCAGCAGGAAAGCTATCTGAACGTGGTCGGCATCGACGAAGTGCTCGATCGCATGAAGCACGTGTTCGCATCGCTGTATAACGACCGCGCCATTTCGTACCGCGTGCACAAGGGTTTCACGCATGCTGAAGTGGCGTTGTCGGCAGGCGTGCAGCGCATGGTTCGCTCGGACGTGGGCGCAGCCGGCGTCATGTTCACGCTCGATACCGAATCGGGTTTCAAGGACGCCGTGTTCATCACGTCGAGCTACGGTCTTGGCGAAACGGTCGTGCAGGGCGCCGTGAATCCGGACGAGTTCTACGTCTTCAAGACCACGCTCGAACAGGGCAAGTACCCGATCATCCGTCGCTCGATTGGCTCGAAGCTCATCAAGATGGAATTCACGAAGGCCGGTGAAGCCGGTCGCGTGAAGACGGTCGACGTATCGCACGAGCAGCGCAACCGTTTTTCCATCACCGACGAAGACGTGATCCAGCTCGCGAAGTACGCGGTGATCATCGAAAAGCATTATCAGCGTCCAATGGATATCGAGTGGGGCAAGGACGGCCGCGACGGCAAGATCTTCATCCTGCAGGCACGTCCTGAAACGGTGAAGAGCCAGAACGCGGGCAAGGCTGAAATGCGCTTCAAGTTGAAGGGCCAGTCGAACGTGCTCGCAACGGGTCGGGCCATCGGCCAGAAGATTGGCGCGGGTCCCGTGCGCGTGATTCACGATCCGTCCGAGATGGATCGCGTCCAGCCCGGCGACGTGCTGGTCGCGGACATGACCGACCCGAACTGGGAACCGGTGATGAAGCGTGCATCGGCGATCGTGACGAATCGCGGCGGACGCACGTGTCACGCGGCCATCATCGCGCGTGAGCTGGGTGTGCCGGCAGTCGTCGGTTGCGGCGATGCTACCGACCTCCTGAAAGAAGGCCAGTTGGTGACGGTGTCGTGCGCGGAAGGCGACGAAGGCAAGATCTACGACGGCCTGCTGGAAACCGAAATAACCGAAGTCGAGCGCGGCGAGTTGCCCGAGATTCCGGTCAAGATCATGATGAACGTCGGCAACCCGCAACTGGCTTTCGACTTCTCGCATCTGCCTAACGCAGGCGTGGGCCTGGCGCGGCTCGAGTTCATCATCAACAACAACATCGGCGTGCATCCGAAGGCGATTCTCGAGTATCCGAATATCGATGCCGATTTGAAGAAAGCCGTGGAAAGCGTCGCGCGTGGTCATGCATCGCCGCGGGCGTTTTATGTCGACAAGCTGACGGAAGGCATCGCGACGATTGCAGCGGCGTTCTATCCGAAGCCGGTGATCGTGCGCCTGTCCGACTTCAAGTCGAACGAGTACAAGAAGCTGATCGGCGGTTCGCGTTACGAGCCGGACGAAGAAAACCCGATGCTCGGCTTCCGTGGCGCATCGCGTTATATCTCGGAGGACTTCGCTGAAGCCTTCCAGATGGAATGCATTGCGCTGAAGAAGGTGCGCGAAGAGATGGGCCTCGACAACGTCGAGATCATGGTGCCGTTCGTGCGGACCTTGAAGCAGGCCGAGAAGGTTGTTGGACTGCTCGAGAAGTTCGGTCTCAAGCGCGGCGTGAACGGCCTGCGCCTGATCATGATGTGCGAGATTCCGTCGAACGCGATCCTTGCTGAAGAGTTCCTTGAATTCTTCGACGGCTTCTCGATCGGATCGAACGACCTGACGCAGCTCACGCTGGGCCTGGACCGCGATTCGGGCATGGAGTTGCTCGCAGTCGATTTCGATGAACGCGATCCCGCTGTGCAGTTCATGCTGAAGCGCGCTATCGAAACATGTTTGCGGCTGAACAAGTACGTGGGTATCTGTGGTCAGGGTCCTTCGGATCATCCGGACCTTGCTGAATGGCTTGCGAAGGAAGGCATCGCGTCGATGTCGCTTAATCCGGATACGATCATCGACACGTGGAAGACGCTTGCGAAGGCGTTGAACAAGTAAGGCTGCAAAAGTCGGCTGCAGGCAGGTCGCGCGATCGGCAAGAAGGCTTCTTATCAAGCTTTCAAAACCGTAAGCGTGCTATAACACCCCGGACACCATCCGGGGTGTTTTTGTTTGGAGCGGGTCAGGAGATAGGCAATGGCTGCTAACGGATTTTTCTGGTGGATCGGCGCCGGCGCGCTCGTCTTGCTCGAGTTGATGTCGGGCACGTTTTATCTATTGATGATCGCGCTTGGATTTGTGGCGGGCGGGATCGCGCATCTGGTGGGAGCGGGACTTGAGATCGAATTGCTCGTGGCCGCGCTGGTCGCGGTGATCGCGGGAGCCGTGTTGCGGCGTTCGAAGCTCGGGCGTCCTGCGCGCCGGGACGCATCGCATGATCCGGGCGTAAACCTGGACATTGGCGAGACGCTGAAGGTCAACGAATGGCACGAAGGCCGCGCGCGGGCGATGTATCGCGGCGCCGAGTGGGATATAGAACTGGCGCCGGGTGAAACCGAAGGTGCGCAGCTCTACAGAATCACGGCGTTTTCCGGCAACACACTGGTTGTGGCGGCCAAGCGCTGAGATGTTGGACCGGGGTTCAAGCCTTTATCAGCAGGACATGCATTGTTAAGGAGTGGAGATGGACGTGACTATCATCGGGGCAATTTTGTTGATCATCGTTATTGCGATTGCCGCGCAGACGATCAAGATCGTGCCGCAGCAACATGCCTGGGTGCTCGAGCGGCTGGGGCGTTATCACGCGACGTTGACGCCGGGCATGACGATCGTGCTGCCGTTTATCGATCGGGTGGCCTACAAGCACGTGCTCAAGGAGATTCCGCTCGAAGTGCCGAGCCAGGTTTGTATCACGCGCGACAACACGCAGCTTCAGGTGGATGGCGTGCTGTACTTTCAGGTCACCGACGCCATGAAGGCATCGTACGGATCGAGCAACTTCATCTATGCCATCACGCAGTTGTCGCAGACCACGCTGCGTTCGGTCATCGGCAAGCTGGAACTCGACAAGACCTTTGAAGAGCGCGACTACATCAACCACAGTATTGTCACGTCGCTCGATCAGGCAGCCGCAAACTGGGGCGTAAAGGTGCTGCGTTACGAGATCAAGGATTTGACCCCGCCCAAGGAGATCCTCCACGCAATGCAGGCGCAAATCACGGCGGAACGTGAGAAGCGGGCGGTGATCGCTGCGTCCGAAGGTCGCAAGCAGGAGCAGATCAACATTGCCTGGGGCGCGCGCGAAGCGGCCATTCACAAGTCCGAAGGCGAGCGCCAGGCGCAGATCAACCAGGCAGAAGGCGAGGCTTCGGCAATCCTGGCGGTGGCCGTTGCAAATGCTCAGGCGATCGAGAAAATCGGTGCGGCAATCCAGACGGCGGGCGGCATGGAAGCGGTGAACCTGAAGGTCGCCGAGCAATACGTCACCGCGTTCGGAAACATTGCGAAGCAGGGCAATACGCTGATCGTGCCGGGGAATTTATCGGAGATGAGTTCCATGATTGCGTCCGCGCTGACCATCATCAAGGGCGATGCCGCGCCGGGCGGCGTGATCCGCAAAAGCTGATTTTTACTGTGGCTGAATGCAAAAGGGCGTCGACTCAACCACTCGACGCCCTTTTTGTTTTGCCATACTGACAGCCATGCGCACGCCCTCGATCAATGCTTGGCGCCGCGCATGATTTGCGCTTTTTCGCGTTCCCAGTCGCGCTTCTTCTCGGTTTCGCGCTTGTCGTGGAGCTTCTTGCCCTTGGCAAGGCCGATCTCGCACTTCACGCGGCCGCCTTTGTAGTGAAAGTTCAGCGGCACGAGCGTGTGGCCTTTTTGTTCGACCTTGCTGATGAGCTTGGAAATTTCTTCGCTATGCAGCAGCAGCTTGCGCGTGCGGACCGGATCCGGATGGATGTGGGTCGAGGCTTCGGGCAATGGGCTGATATGCGCGCCGATCAGGAACAGCTCGTTGTCACGAATGATGACGTAGCCTTCCTTGATCTGGCCGCGGCCAGCCCGGAGGGCCTTGACTTCCCACCCTTCCAGCACGAGCCCCGCCTCGTAGCGATCTTCGATGAAGTAATCGAAGAAGGCTTTTCTGTTGTCGATGATGCTCATGAATGAAAAGTGCCCAACTCGTTTAAAATCCTGATTTTAGCAGCGCGGGCCCGGTAAAGCCCGCAAAGCTTCCCACTCTTGCCACGCGTTGCGCCCTTTATGGCAGATGTTCAGAAAACTGTATTGATCCGACATTCTGCTGAGCAGATGTTCGACCTCGTCACCGATGTCCCCGATTACCCGAATTTCTTGCCCTGGTGTGGCGGCGTGGAGGTAGGCCGCCACGACGAGCACAGCATGGAAGCGAAGATCCACATCAATTTCAAGGGTATCAAGCAGCATTTCGCGACGCGTAACGTGCAAACGCGCCCGACCAGTATCGATATGGAGTTCCTCGACGGGCCTTTCAAGAAGTTCACCGGATATTGGCGCTTTACGCCGTTGCGGGCGGACGCCTGCAAGATCGAGTTCGCGCTGCACTACGAATTTTCGAACATCATTCTCGAGAAGATCATCGGGCCTGTTTTCAGTCACATTGCGCACACGTTCGTAGATTCGTTCGTGAAGCGCGCCGACCAGCGGTATGGGAAGTGACGAACCTTTCCATTGAGGTTTGCTACGCGTTGCCGGACGGCAAGGGGGCGGTATGCGCGCTTTCGCTGGCTGAGGGCGTGACGGTGCAGGAGGCTATCGATGCGAGCGGGCTGCTGGCCCGTTTTCCGGAGATC
The DNA here is from genome assembly GCF_053574605.1 of Caballeronia sp. M23-90. Classification (NCBI taxonomy): domain Bacteria; kingdom Pseudomonadati; phylum Pseudomonadota; class Betaproteobacteria; order Burkholderiales; family Burkholderiaceae; genus Caballeronia; species Caballeronia sp. M23-90. Next base: position 7,198 of record NZ_JBSIPA010000250.1, read on the forward strand.
GATCTCGGGGTGCTGAAAGTTGGTGTCTTCGGGAAAATTCAATCGCTGGATGCCGTGCTTGCGGATCTTGATCGTGTGGAGATTTATAGGCCGCTGAAGGTCGATCCCAAGGTCGCGCGCCAACGGCGGGTTGAAAAGACACGACGCGGCGGATCCATAGAAGGGCGGCGCTGGACGCGAAAGGAAGCCCGCTGAGCGCAGCGCGTCATCTCGGGCCTTCCGCAAAACCGAACTTCGATCGAACCTGAGTCGAGCGAAAAAGTGAAAAGGCGGCTTGAGCGCCGAGGCCCATAAATTGCATCGTAGAGGTCAAACGCGACCTAAGCCGCTGTTCGGGCAGTGAAAATCCGGGGAACTATCGGTATAATTCGGTTTTGCGCCCATAGGATTTGCCATGCGTCTGATCCAGAAAGCACTCACGTTCGATGACGTGCTCCTCGTGCCCGCGTTTTCCAACGTTCTCCCGCGCGACACCAGCCTGAAAACTCAGGTAACCCGCAAGATTTCCCTGAATATGCCCCTGTTGTCCGCCGCCATGGACACAGTCACCGAAGGCCGGCTCGCAATCGCGATGGCCCAGCTCGGCGGCGTCGGCATCATCCACAAGAATCTCACATCAGCCGAACAGGCCCGCGAAGTCGCGAAGGTAAAGCGTTTCGAATCCGGCGTCGTGCGCGATCCGATCACCGTTCCGCCGCAAATGAAAGTGCGCGATGTGATCGCCTTGACGCAACAGCACGGCATTTCCGGTTTCCCGGTGGTCGAAGGGCCGCAGTTGATCGGTATTGTGACAAACCGGGATTTGCGCTTCGAAGAACGTCTCGACGACGAAGTGCGCAAGATCATGACGCCGCGCGAGCGGCTCGTGACGGTCAAGGAAGGCACGCCGCTCGCAGAAGCCAAAGCGCTGATGCACAGCCATCGGCTGGAGCGGGTGCTGGTCGTCAACGACGCGTTTGAATTGCGCGGCCTGATGACGGTCAAGGACATCACCAAGCAAACCGAACACCCGGACGCCTGTAAAGACGAACACGGCAAGCTGCGCGCCGGCGCGGCAGTCGGTGTCGGTCCGGAAAACGAAGAACGCGTGGATCTGCTGTCGGCGGCGGGCGTGGACGTGATCGTAGTCGACACGGCGCACGGCCATAGCCAGGGCGTGCTCGAACGCGTGCGCTGGGTGAAGCAGAACTATCCGCACATTGAAGTGATTGGCGGGAATATCGCCACGGCCGCGGCGGCCAAGGCGCTCGTGGAATACGGCGCGGACGGCGTGAAGGTGGGTATCGGCCCGGGTTCGATCTGCACCACGCGGATCGTGGCCGGCGTCGGCGTGCCGCAGATCACGGCGGTGGCGAATGTTTCGGATGCATTGCGCGGTTCGGGCGTGCCGGTGATTTCGGACGGCGGTGTGCGTTTTTCCGGCGATGTCAGCAAGGCGCTTGCCGCCGGCGCGGACGCCGTGATGATGGGCAGCATGCTGGCCGGCACGGAAGAGTCCCCGGGCGACGTGTTCCTGTTCCAGGGTCGCCAGTACAAGGCGTATCGCGGCATGGGTTCGGTCGGCGCGATGAAGGACGGCGCGGCGGATCGCTACTTCCAGGACAACTCGGCGAACATCGACAAGCTGGTGCCCGAAGGGATCGAAGGGCGGGTCGCCTATAAGGGCTCGGTCAATGCGATCCTGTTTCAGGTCATTGGCGGCGTGCGGGCGAGCATGGGATATTGCGGTTGCCGCAATATCGGCGAAATGCACGACAAGGCCGAGTTTGTCCAGATCACGGGCGCCGGCATGCGCGAGTCGCACGTGCACGACGTCCAGATCACGAAGGAAGCCCCCAACTACCACGTGGACTGACCATGAAACCGCTGCTGCGCGTTGTACTTGTCGTTAATGCACTGATCTTCCTCGCGTTTGGCGTGCTGTTTTTGCTGAGCCCCTGGGGATCCTTGTGGGAATCGATGCATCTCGTGCGCGTGCAGCCGCCTTTGATCGGCCAGTTGCTGGGTGTGGCGCTGATCGGGTTTGCGTGGCTCGGGTTTCACGCTGCCATCGATGGCGCTCTCACTGCGACCGCGGCGAAGGTTTCAGGGCATGTGGAGTGGTTGTCGGGCCTGATCCTGATTGTCTGGCTCGGGCTGCGGATGTCGGAAGTGACCGGCTTCGGGCAGTTGCTCGGTGCGCTGATCGGATTTGCGTGGCTCGGGTTTCACGCTGCCATCGATGGCGCTCTCACTGCGACCGCGGCGAAGGTTTCAGGGCATGTGGAGTGGTTGTCGGGCCTGATCCTGATTGTCTGGCTCGGGCTGCGGATGTCGG
>NZ_JBSIPA010000251.1:0-9509 GCF_053574605.1 Caballeronia sp. M23-90
GAGCTCGGCTTGCGCACAGGAACGCCGGTCGCGACTGGCGTGATCGATGCCCATGCCGGTGGAATTGGCACGGTCGGCGCCGAAGGTGAAATCGAGTCGTGCCTGGCCTACGTCTTCGGTACGTCGTCGTGCACGATGACCACGACCCGCGAGCCGGTCTTCGTGCCCGGCGTGTGGGGCCCCTATTTCTCGGCAATGGTGCCCGAAACGTGGCTCAACGAAGGCGGCCAGTCGGTAGCCGGGGCGGCCATCGAACAATTGCTGTCGATGCACCCCGCAACGCCCGACGCACGCAAGCGCGCGGAGCAGGCGGGCCAATCCTTGCCTGTCATGCTGGCAGGTCTTGCGGTGGCGGCATCGGCCAGTTCATCCGCAACGGTGATGCTGGCGGAGGGGTTGCATATCGTTCCCGAGTTCCTGGGAAATCGGGCGCCCTTTGCCGACCCGAACGCCAGAGCGGTGATCGCGGGCCTCGGCATGGACCACGATCTGGACAGCCTGGTCGCGCTGTACATAGCAGGGATTTGCAGCATTGGATACGGTCTTCGCCAGATCATCGAAGTTCAGGCTGCGGCCGGTGCGCCGATCAAGCGAGTGACGATCAGCGGTGGCGCGGGGCGCCTCGACCTCGTCCGGCAACTGCTTGCTGACACCACCGGCAAGCCTGTGCTTGCCACGGAGGCGGACGAACCTGTTTTGCTGGGCGCCGCGATTCTGGGCGGTGTGGCTGGCGGCAAGTTCGCCAATGTGCGCTCGGCGATGAGAAGCATGTCGCAGATCAGCACGACCTACGCGCCGGCGGCGGGAGATCTCGCCGCCCTGCACGAGACCAGATTCCAGGCCTTCACGCAGTTGCAGACGGTGGCGAGGGCAATTCGATAACGCGCGGTTTGTGCCGTTTCAGCGGACATCCGCGCTGCTGATCCGATCTGCGCTGAAGAGATTCGCGGATCCACGTTCGATCAACTTGCTGGGTACGATGACCGTGCAGGCGCGCCGCGATGGATCTGCGAGCCGGAGCGCCAGCATGCGGACGGCCTCGCTCGCGAGTTGCCGAACGTCTTGACGAACCGTGGTCAGTTTATAAGTGGGACGCGACGCATCGGGCACGTCGTCGAAGCCGACGATCGATATGTCTTTGGGAACACTCAGGCCGAGATCGAATCGGCATGCATCGAGCGCCCCGAGGGCAATCTGGTCGTTCGCGCAAAACACCGCGTCGATGTTTCCATTCGCCCTTTTGAAAGCGGCGGCCGTCGCTGCGCTTCCCTCCTCATAAGAGAAGTCGGTATGCAGCGAAACGATCTGCCTTGCGCCCAGACGCTGTGCTTCTTCAACAAAAGCATCGATTCGCGCTCGGCTCACGGGCGCATCTTCCGGACCGCCAATGCATAGAAAGCGGCTGTGTCCCGCTTTACGCAATGCTGCGGCGATGCGCTTCGACGCGTTTGCATTGTCTGTTGCGACACTATCCGCGCGCCGCGCCGTGGAATGCCTGTTGAAGAGCACGACAGGCACGTCGTGTTGCTGGAAGGCCTTGATGTCGGCGGCCGAAAGGTCGGCGCAGGAGATGAGGCCATCGAGTGGAAAATCCAGCGCACGGCCGAGCGTGTCATGAACCGCCTGGTCGCTCTCGACCGTGATAAGCAGCAACTTCGAGTTTGCCGCAGCCAACGCCTCGCCTAGTGCAAACAACACATCGGGGTTGTATCGCAGTGTGTATTTCGTGACGATGACGCCAACCGCCTCGGAGCGCCCGAGAATGAGCGATCGCGCCAGCGCGTTTGGCCGATAGTTGAGCTCTTCCGCGATAGCGAGCACGTGCGCACGTGTGTCCGGGGAGATAGGACTGTCTTTCTGGAAGCACCGCGATACGGTCGATTGCGCCACGCCCGCAGCGAGTGCAACGTCGTAGGACGTCGCGCGGGCAGGGCGGGGCAAGGCGGTGTCTATTGGCGGCATGGCGTGGGTGTTGGACGGAGCTGAATCACTGACCTGGAGAGATACCGAATGACATCGCGGTCAAAAGTGCGATTCTAACCGGGCCGCCCCGCTCAGGCCGTCAGGCTGACTGCAGCGACAGCTTGCTGAGTCTCGTACGGTAACAGGCGCAGCGGCGCCACATAGCCGTTATGGTCGACGCCGAACCCCTCTTGAGCCGCCGCCGTGACGATCGCCGGAGACCATACGATGTGCTTTTTCTGGTCGCCCGTCGTCATGACCGCCACAAGCAGCGGTGTGTCGCCAACAGATCTGACGGAGCGCCAGACGTTCGCCGGCACCGAGTACAAGGCCTGGCGCGGCACGGTAACGGGCGTCTTGTCGGCGCCTTCGTTCAAGATCAATTCGGCTTCACCGTCGAATACGATCAGGACCTGCTTGGCATCCACGCGATGAGCCCCAATCTCCTGCCCCGGATCGATCCGCAACCAGTCGATGGAAAACCCGTGTGGATAGAGAATGTCGGCCTGCTGGTTGCGGTCCTGCGTGATGCCGAAGCCCACGATACTTGCGACCTCTGCGCGATGGCCCGGCAGCACACTGCCGAGAAGGGCATGCCGCGACCATTTCCGGTCGGCGACCGTGACCATGCGCTTGCGCATTTCATCGGGCGAATAGTGACGCAGGCTCTCGGCTGTCTCCTGGTCGATGGGCTCGAGCAGCGCATCGTCTGCAGGCTTCGCTGTGCCGTTGCTGGTGTCGACAAGGAGATTTTCCTTGGTCAGGTAAAGCCCGTGTCGCGCCGCCTGTTCGAGGATCGATGGATGCCAGATGATGCCTCCGGTGTCATCGCCGCCAAGCGCCGAAAAAATCCAGCCGTCGTCATCGCCAATATTGCTGAAGCCGCGAAAGATCCAGGTAGGGATGCTCAGTACGTCGCCGGGCTCGCCGATCACGGTGCCCTCGTCTCCATTCGCACCCCACCGGAATAGCCAGCGGCCGCTGAAAATCATGAAGACCTCTGCCGTGTAATGCACATGGAGATTGTTCACGACACCGGGCGGCATGGCCGCAACGCCAAGACTGAAGCCATGTGGTTCGCGCAGATTGACCACCTGGTCTTCGCTTTGCGACACACCTGCCCCGATCAGCGAATAATTTTCCTTGCGCTCGGACCCCTTCATCTTGCAGTCGATGAACGCGACCTTGCACGCCACCATGTTCGATCTGAGAACCAGCCGGCTCTTCGCCGCGGCCTGGTCGAGCGTCTCTGCTTCACTCATGTTCACTTCTCCGTTCCCGTTTTTTGCGATTTTATGCATTCGAATGCATAGGCTAATGCAAAACAGGCGGAAAGGGCAAGTTCATTGAAAAACCGGCGTGCCGGCCCGATCGTCAGGAGATATCGGTTTCGAGATAATGCGCAGCCTGCGCCACCGCAATGTCGATGAAATTCATCAACGCAGGATGATCGTCGTCGGATCGCCAGATCAGGTCCAGGACGGCGCTGACGGGCTTGTCGATATCGAGTGGCCGGAAGGCGACGCCCGGGAACCGCATGTGCCTCGCGGACGCCGGAACGATCGCAAGCCCCACGCCGCTCGATACCAGCGCCACGACCGTGTAGAGCTGGGTTGCGTCCTGCACGATCTCGGGCACGACCTCGGCTTCGTGAAGAATGTCCGAGACGATCTTGTGGAAGTAGAACGCGTCCTTGCGGCTGAAAAGAATGAACGGTTCGGCTGCCAGTGCTTCGACCGGCACGCGTTCGAGGTGCGCCAGCGGATGGTATTCGCCGAGCGCCAGCATCATGGGTTCGCGGATCAGCGTGCGCGTGGAGAGTTCGCCGCTGTCATTGCCGATCGGCCGCACGAACCCTATGTCCATCTCCCCCGCGAGGATCGCTTCGCGCTGCCTTTGCGTCACGCCTTCCCGCAGTTCGAGGCGTATGTCGGGATGCCGTGTGCGATAGGCGCCAATGCATTGAGGCAAGAGCTGAGGCAGTGCGCCTGCCACGAAAGCGATCCCGAGGCGGCCTCGTTCGCCCCGGCCGGCAAGCTTCGCATGCTCGATAACGACGTCTGCCTGAGCCAGCAGCCGGCGCGCGCCCGAGAGCAGCTCGACACCTGCGTGAGTCAGCCTGAGCGGGCGTTTGCCGCGAATGAAGAGCGCCGTATCCAGGCTCGCCTCCAACTGCATGATCTGCTGGCTAAGAGGCGGCTGCGTGATGTGGAGGCGCGCGGCCGCGCGCCCAAAATTGAGCTCTTCCGAGAGCACGACGAAATAACGAAGCTGGCGCAAGTCGATCATGTTTCATTCCTAAAACGTATGAAGCTCCAATGAATAATATATTAGACAGAACAAATTGACCGGCGCAAATTTGTTCCCATGCAAGGACAAGCAGTAAATCAAAGCGCGGTCAACGCCCGGCCGATGTCTGGTTAAAGCCTCGAACGCATCAATGGAGCGACGATCATGTTTCATCGATTTGCCTGTGCTGCCTTTTATGTCGCGATGACCGTCACCGGTGTCGTGACGACGGCCGTGGCAGCCGGTGAGCCCGCACCCTACGCACTAAAAGCCGGCAAACCGTACGCAGGGCAGTCGATCAAGGTCATGGCGGTATCGACTCCGCAGTTCACTGCGCTGCAGAAACGCACACAGGAATTCACCGACTTGACCGGCATAGAAGTGAAGTGGTCCTTCGTGCCGTTCAAGGCGCTGCAGGAAAAAGTCACGAGCGTGGGCGTAGCCGCGAACGGCAACTTCGACGTGGTGAACTATCTGGATCAGTGGGGCGCGTCCTACGCATACTGGTTGATGCCCCTCAACGATTACATTGCGCGCGACAAGCTCGACCTCAACGACTATCCGCCCGCATTTCTCGAAGCCCTCACCATCAACGGCAAACTCAACGGACTGCCGTTACGCAGCAACGTGCAAATGATGCTGTACCGCAAGGACATCTTTGCGAAGCTCGGGTTGAAGCCGCCAAAGACCTGGCAAGACCTGATCGATGCGGGCCCGAAGATTCGTGCAGCCTTCCCGGATGTTGCGCCGCTCGGTTGTTACTACGGCGCGGATGGCAACCGCCAGAACCTGTTTGCATGGGCCGATTTCGTGCGCGGCGCGGGTGGCCGGATTCTCGATGACAGGGGCTATCCGGCATGGACCTCGCCAAAAGCCATGGAAGCCACGCGCGAGTACGTCGGCCTGATGACCAAGAACAACCTGTGTGGAGCAGGCGCGACGTCGAATGTGGAACAGGACAGCCGCGTCGCCTTCCAGCAGGGCAGAAGCGCGGTGCTGCCAATTTGGCAATGGGCTTATTCAGCCGCCACCAATCCTAAAGACTCGACGCTCACGAAGGATCAGGTTGGCTTTGCGCCCATGCCGGCCTACAAAGCAGGCGATCCGCCGAGCACGGTGATCAACGTGATGCCGGTTTCCATCTCGGCGTACTCGAAGCACAAGGACGCGTCGTGGGAGTTCCTCAAATGGGTCACGAATTCCGATCTGGACAAACGCAATGCGATCGAGCGCAACGTCAATGGATTTGCCGTTGTGAACAGTGTGGTGAACCGCTGGTCGAGCATGGGCGACCCCCAGGTCAATGCAGCAAACGACCACATCTTGCTGGCGGCCAAAGCGGCGCTCGAAGGCAATGCCGCGCCGATGCCCGAAGTCGTCTACTGGCCGGAGGTCGCAGATCTTGCTTCGGTGGCGATCAACCAGGCGGCGTCCGGAGGCGACGTCGATGCACTCATGAATACGGCAGCGCAGCGCGCGAATCATGTCGTGCAGCGCGCGCTTCGCTAGAGCTCGAGCAGGACGGGTCCACTTGAGGAACATGTGTCATGTCTGAACGTATCGCCAAGTATGGAATGGTTGCGCCGGGATTGCTGATCGTGCTCGGCACGGCGCTTTATCCGCTGGTCACGACCTTCTATCTCAGCTTTCGCGACTGGAATCTCGGCCGCGCGAATGAATCGAAGTCCTTATGGTTGCCCTCCGACGGCTTCTCGCAAATTGGTTATCTCTTCGATAACTACACGCGTGCTCTCACCGACCCGTCAATGTGGAATTCGGCGTGGGTCACCGCGCGTTTCACGGTGGCCTCCGTGGTGCTGACCGTCGGGTTCGCGCTCGCAATCGCCGTACTGCTGTTTCGCGGCGGTCTGGTTCGCGCGGTCTTGCGCTCCATGCTGATCCTGCCGTTCGCCATGAGCCCCGCGTTGATCGGCGCGCTCTGGCGTTTCATGGCAAACGCCGACTTCGGCGTGGCCGGCGCAATCAGCCGCGCATTGCATCTGAAAGATATCGACATTCTTGGCAACGCAACCGCGGCGTTCTGGCTGGTTTTATCCAGCGATGTGTGGCACTGGACGCCGTACTTTGCGCTCATCTTCATTGGCGCGCTCGCGTCGGTGCCGAAGGAAAGCCAGGAAGCGGCCGAGATAGACGGCGCAACCCCGATTCAAGTGTTTTTCTCGATTACGCTGCCGCAGTTGTGGCCGGTTCTGGCGGTTGCCATGGTCCTCAAGGCGATCTTCGCAATGAAAGTATTCGACCAGGTCGTGATGATCACGAATGGCGGTCCCGGGCAGGCAACGCAGACACTCACGCACTTCATCTATTTCCAGGGCTTCAAGTACCTGAACATGGGTTATGCGTCGGCGCTCGGCTGGCTCCTCGTCATACCGATGATGGCGTTGACCGTGCTGTATGTCCGTCTTTCACAGCGTGGGAAATAAGGAACGACATGAACTCGAAATCCATTCCCGACATGTTGCCGCATACGCAATCCGCATCCCCCGCCGGCTACACCGCACCGCACAGGTTTCGCGCTTCGCTGGGCTGGTTTGGACGCGGCGTTGCGATGGCCCTGCTGTTCGTGGTGATCGTGTTGCCGCTGCTCTGGATCTTGTCCGCCGCGTTCAAGCACTACGTGGATATCTACAAGTTGCGCGTGACGTTCACGCCGACCATCGGCAATTTCTTCGAGATCATGCGCGAGCCGTTTCGCGTGCAGGACAAACTGATCAACTCGATCATTGTTTCCATGAGCACGGTCGTCATCACGCTGCCGATCGCGACTGCCGCCGCGTACTCGTTCTCGCGCTTCAGGCTCTTCGCGCACAAGTCGATGCTGGTTGCCGTGCTCGCCACGCAGTTCCTGCCGCCAGTGGTGATCGTGTTGCCGTTCTTCCTCATGTTCCGCGATCTCGGACTCTACGACACGCGCTTGGCGTTGATCGTGGTGCAAACCGCGCTCGTCATGCCGTTCGCAATCTGGATGATCAAGGGTTTCATCGATCAGATTCCGATCGATATTGAAGAGTCCGCGCTGATAGACGGTGCGACCCGTCTTCAGGTCCTCTACCAGATGATCATGCCGATCGCGCTGCCGGGCATTGTCACAGCGGGCATCTTCTGCTTCATCTTGTCGTGGAACGATTTCATCATCGCTGTGATCCTGACTTCGGAAGATGCAGTCACGCTGCCAGTCGCCATGAGCCTGTTCAACCGCGAAGAGGGCGATCTGTGGCAGCTGCTTTCCGCCACCGGCATTCTGATCATGCTGCCGATGTTCCTGTTCGCTTCGTTCATGCAGCGCTATCTGATTCGCGGTACGACGACCGGCGCTGTCCGCTGATCCGTGCTCCAACTCTTTATTTAAGGCGACGTTCATGACTACGGTCACATTGAATCGCATCAACAAGAACTGGGGTGGCTTTCACGCCGTCAAGGACTTGAACCTGAGTATTGCCGAAGGGGAGTTCCTCGTGCTGCTCGGACCGTCCGGCTGCGGCAAGACCACGACCATGCGCATGATCGCGGGCCTCGAAGATCCCACCGGCGGCGACCTGATGTTCGACGGCGAGCGCATGAACGGCGTGCCGCCACGGCAACGCGATGTATCGATGGTATTTCAGAACTACGGTCTGTATCCGCACATGAGCGTGTACGACAATATTGGGTATCCGCTCAAGCTGCGGGGTGTGACCGGCGAGCAGCGCGATCGCGAAGTCAGGCGTGCGGCGGACCGGGTCGAACTCGGCCAGTTGCTCACGCGCCGCCCCGCGGCGTTATCCGGCGGTCAGCGTCAACGTGTGGCGCTTGCGCGTTCCATCGTGCGGCGGCCGCGCGTTTTCCTGATGGACGAACCGCTGTCGAATCTGGATGCCAAGCTGCGCGGGTCGATGCGCGCGGAGCTCAAGCACCTCGCACGCGAGCTTGCCGTCACGACGGTGTACGTCACGCACGATCAGGTCGAAGCGATGACACTCGCCTCGCGCGTCGCGATCATGCAGGAGGGCGTGCTTCAGCAAATCGACGCGCCCGAGAAAATTTACAACGAACCGGCCAATGCGTTCGTCGCGGGTTTTATCGGCTCGCCGGCCATGAATTTGCTGCGCGGGGAAGGCAGGGGTGGTCAGTTTGTCATGTCGGACGGGCTTGCTTTTCCCATCGCGCCTCCACGCAACGGGCCGCTTTATCTGGGCGTGCGCCCGGAAGACGTGGTGGTCGGCACGGGCGATCAGCCAGGCGCTTTTTCAGCAGATATCTTCGCGTTCGAACTGCTCGGCGACGTCACCCTCATCACGCTGAAACTTGCCGGCCAGCACTTTGTGGTCAAAGGCGACAAATCCATTCGATACACCGACGGCGACCGGATCATCGTGCGGCCAGAGCCATCGAAGATGTTCTGGTTCGACGGGACGACCGGCGAGCGCATCAAAACCGGCTGACGGTCGGGGCTGCCCCAATTCAGTTGCACAAGCTTGAAGCTTGAACCAGGAGAACGAGTCACCATGCGTCCCAACTTAATCAAACAGAAGTTCCTCGCAGGCGAACCCATCGTCAATGCATGGCTTTCCATCCCGAGCAGTTATGCGGCGGAAGTCGTGGCGTCCCAAGGATTCGATTCGGTGACAGTCGACCTGCAGCACGGGATGATGGGTTTCGAATCTGCGTTGACCATGTTGCAAGCGGTCAGCATCACGCCTGCAACACCTCTGGTCCGCTGTCCTTCGCTCAATCCGCCGGAGATCATGAAGCTGCTCGACGCAGGCGCTTACGGCGTGATCTGTCCTTCCATCGATACCCCCGAGATGGCGCGCCAATTCGTTTCTGCATGCCGCTATCCGGACGCCGGGCAGCGCTCGTTTGGTCCGGCGCGCGGACTGCTTTATGGCGGACCTGATTATTTCAGTTGCGCTAACGATACTGTCCTGACGCTTGCCATGATCGAATCGCAGCAAGCGCTCGATCAACTCGATGCAATCCTCGATACACCCGGCCTCGACGGTATCTACATCGGCCCGAACGATCTTGCGTTGAGCCTTGGCATGAAACCCGGCATGCAAACGAACGCGAGGCTGGAAGAGGTGATCGGGCAGATCCTCCGCGGCGCTCGTGATCGCGGCCTGCTTGCCGGCATATTCTGCAGCGACGGCGCCGCGGCGCACAGCCGGCTGGAGGAGGGGTTTCATCTAGTGACACCTGGCAATGATGCCAACGCGCTTGCAGTCGCAAGCACGTCGCGCCTTCTGGCAGCGCGCGGA
>NZ_JBSIPA010000252.1:0-9508 GCF_053574605.1 Caballeronia sp. M23-90
TTGGCGAGATCGCGCGGGAAACCGCGCTGACCGCCGCCACCACCAGCGACGCTGTCAGCACGCTGGAAAGCAAGGGCCTGGTCGAAAAGCGCCGTGCGCTCGACGACGGCCGTGCGCTTGCCGTGCGCCTGACCGCGCGCGGACGGACTGCTGCAAAGAAGGCGCTGGTGTGGCCGGAGTTCCTGACGAAGGCTGTCGGCACGCTGAAAGCCGATGAACAGACGCAGTTGTACCGGAGCTTGCTCAAGACCATTCGACAACTCGAAGTCGTGCAGCAGATTCCGCCGCACCGCATGTGTCTGAGCTGCACGCATCTTGAAGCGAGCAAGAACCCCAAGAAGACGCCGCATCACTGCAACTTGCTGAACATCGACATGGGCGACACCGACCTGCGTCTCGATTGTTCGGTGTATGAAGAAGGCGATCTTGCCAAGCAGAAGAAGAACTGGAAGATTTTCGCGCAGGTTGCGTAATCATCCCGGACCGGACGTCCTTTCTCGGGCGTCCTGCTTGATCAGGCCAGTTCGATAAGACGGCTCTCGTTCGCGAGCCGTCTTTTGTCGTTTGTCTCCCGCCTAATCCTCGGCATCGGGCGCGAAGCAATCGAGTCTCGGTTAGACTATTTCGACGCGCTGAGCGAAGTGCTCAACGCCCGACCCTGTTTTTTCCGTACGTGCGCCGCACTGGCCACGGCCCTTCTGATCCCCGCTTGCCGGCTTATCCTGGATGACCGCCGATGAAACGTGAAGTCCTGGCGATACGCCACGTCTATTTCGAAGATCTCGGCAGTCTGGAACTGGTGCTGGGCGATCGCGGGCAGCTCGTGCGATATCTCGATGTCGGCCGCGCCCGTATCGAGGCGCCTGATCCGCTCGATACATCGTTGATGGTCGTGCTGGGCGGTCCCATCGGCGCATACGACGACAGGCTTTTCCCCCATCTGAACCCATTGCTGGCGATGCTGAAGAAGCGCATTGAGGCGGGGTTGCCCACAATCGGCATTTGTCTGGGTGCGCAGTTGATTGCTCGCGCACTGGGCGCGAAGGTCTACCCGGCGGCGCAAAAAGAGCTGGGCTGGAAGCCGCTCACATTGACCGATGCCGGCCGTGCATCCGCGTTGCGTCATTTCGAGGTAAACAGCGAGTCCACGCCGGTTCTTCATTGGCACGGCGACACGTTCGATCTGCCGGAAGGTGCGACGTTGCTGGCATCGACGGATGTCTGCGTGAACCAGGCATTCAGTTGGGGCGATCACGTCCTTGGTTTGCAATGTCATCCGGAGGTGCTTGTGGACCGGTTCGAAAGCTGGCTTGTCGCGTACCCGGGCGAGGTGGCGGAAAGCGGCACTGACGTAATCACCCTTCGCGCCGATACAGTGCGCCACGGTCCCGCGCTTGAAAGTGCGGCACGCAAGATGTTTGGTGAATGGCTCGACAGATTCGAGTCCGCCAGATAAAGCAGGGAGCTCACGAATGAATCCAGTTATCGATGCCGTGCTTGCAGGCAAGGTTGCGCCGCTGGGTGCGCATGGCAAGCGCAGTGCAATCCACAAGATAGCGTTAGCGGTGCGAACCCACGTAGGCGAGACCGGCCTTGAAGGTGATCACCAGTACGAGCGCAAGCATCATGGGGGTCCGGAAAAAGCGCTGCATCACTACAGCCGCGATCATTACGCCGCGTGGCGTGAAGAATGGCCGGAGACATCGGCGGGCTTGATGCGCTTTGATACGCCGGGTGCATTCGGCGAAAACATATCTACCAGCGGTTTGAATGAAGCAGATGTATGCGTGGGCGATGTGTATCGGTTTGGTACGGTGATTGTGCAGGTATCGCAGCCGCGCCAGCCGTGCTGGAAGTTGAACCTGCATTTTTCCCGCGATGACATGTCGAGACGCGTGCAGGACACGCGCCGAACGGGCTGGTACTACCGGGTACTTGAACCGGGCGAAGTATCGGCAGGTGACGTGGTGGAGCGACTGGCGCGACCGCACGCCGACTGGAGTATTGAGCGATTACTGCGTGTGTTTTATGTAGACCGTGATGACAGGGAGGCATTGGAAGAGATGTCGACCCTTGAGGCGTTGACGCCGTCGTGGCGGAGTACGGCGGCGAAGCGTTTGGAGAGTGGCAAAACAGAATCCTGGTCGATGCGCCTGAACACCCCCGCAGGCGCAAAGTAAAGAAGGTTTCCGAGTTGACTGCCACAGGCACTGGTGGCGAAGCGTGTGGGTATCGGTGTTCGGAGGGGGAGGGTTTCAACTGTTGGTGGTTATGGCGTCGAGCGTTCTTCTGAAGTACCAAACAGTTGTCAGTGCACGCTCGGGACACTTAAGAATTAGCGGTTGAGAGGCGTTTTCTTTGCTTCGTTTCTTTTTCGCCGTTGGAAAAAGAAATGAAGTGCCGCCACGCACAGTGGCTAAAAGTGCAAAAGAGAACAGCTAGAACAGAACGCGCGGTAGCGTAGAAAGCATCAACCCAGCATCAACCCCGACCACAACAACAAACCCAAGCGCCAGCGGCCTTCCTGTGCATGGAAAAAACCGAAGTGCTATCCTAAAACGCCTCCAATCCTCACCTTCGGAACCCCTCCATGAGTGCCTTGTTTTCACCATTCACTTTGCGGAGCGTGACGCTTCCGAACCGCATCGTTGTATCACCGATGTGCCAATACTCTGCTGAGCGTGGTGAAGCGACGGCATGGCACATGATCCACTTGGGCAGCCTGGCGTTATCGGGCGCGGGCATGCTGTGCCTTGAAGCGACAGCGGTCGAGCCGGACGGTCGCATCACCCCAGGCGACCTGGGCCTCTGGGACGACGTGACCGAAGCGGCGCTCAAACCGGTCATCGATGCAATCCGCAAGCATTCGCACATTGCGATCACGATGCAGCTCGGTCACGCCGGCCGCAAGGCATCGAGCGCGGCGCCGTGGGACGGCGGCCAGTTGATCCCGGTGTCGGAAGGTGGATGGCTGCCATCGGCGCCATCGGCGGTTCCACACAATGAAGGCGAAACGCCGCCGCTCGCACTCGATACCGCCGGCCTCATCCGCATTCGTGACGCATTCGTGGCAACGGCGAAGCGCGCAGCGCTCCTGGGCCTGGACGGGCTCGAAGTGCACGCCGCGCACGGTTACCTGCTGCATCAGTTCCTGTCGCCGCTTTCGAATCATCGAACGGATGAATACGGCGGTTCGCTCGAAAACCGCATGCGTTTTCCGCTCGAGGTCTTCGACGCCGTGCGCGCCGCATTCCCCGCCGACAAACCCGTGGGCCTGCGTGTATCGGCATCGGACTGGGTGGAAGGCGGCTGGGATCTGGAGCAGACCATTGCGTTCGTGAAGGAACTGCAGAAGCACAACGTCGACTGGATCGATGTATCGTCGGGCGGCGTCTCGCCGTTGCAGAAGATCCCGCTGTCGCCGGGTTATCAATTGCCGTTCGCCAAGGCCATCAAGGAAGCGACGGGCGTGACCACCATGGGCGTCGGTCTGATCACCGATCCGCAACACGCTGAAGAGATTATCGAGTCGGGTCAGGCGGATCTGGTCGCGCTCGCCCGCGGGCTGCTCTACAATCCGCGCTGGCCGTGGCACGCAGCCGCTCAACTGGGTGCGACCGTCGAAGCGCCACCGCAATACTGGCGCTCGCAACCACGTGACCAGAAGGCGTTGTTCGGCGATATTTCATTCGGCCAACGATAAGAAATAATGAGCGGTTGAACTCGTGCGCGCCTAGCGTGTACGATGCCGATGTTCACCTGCATGCGTTCAACCATGCAAGTAAAGCAACGCGGCGCCTTGCATTCAGGCCGCCGCGTTTTTTTAATCCACAAACCGGTTCGTCACCGTTCGCGTGAAGCCGGGGCGGGGCAAAGTTGAAGCGTCTGCTAAGCCAAACCGATTCGTTTTAAAGGATCCAGTCGATGAGTTCACGGAGGGTCGTTGTCCGCCGTTCGGGCATACACGGCAAGGGCGTATTCGCCGCTGCGCCACTCGCCAAGGGCGAGCTGATTATCGAGTACAAGGGCGAACGCATTTCGTGGAAAGAGGCGTTGCGCCGTCATCCGCACAACCCGGACGAGCCGAACCATACGTTCTATTTCGCGCTCGAAAACGGCAAGGTGATCGACGGCAAGGTCGATGGCAACAGCGCGCGTTACATCAACCACTCGTGCGCACCGAATTGCGAAGCCGAAGAAAAGGAAGGGCGCGTGTTCATCCACGCGCTGCGTGCGATCAAGGAAGATGAAGAGCTGTACTACGACTACGGTCTCGTCATCGACGGTCGCATCACGAAGAAGCTGAAGAAGGAATACGAGTGCCGCTGCGGCGCGAAGAAATGCCGCGGCACAATGCTGGCGCTCAAGAAGTAGGAATTTTGCGTTGCCAGGAGAAACGCCACGTCAGATTTTTTGCCGTGGCGTTTTTTTATGCAGACTTCAAAGGCATCCGCACGATGAAACGCGCGCCACCTTCCGGCGCCGGCGCGTTTTCGTAATGCACGCTGCCGTCGTGCAGGACCATGATGTCGTGGACGATCGCGAGGCCGAGTCCGGCGCCGCCTTCCACGCCGTGTCCATCGCCACGAAAGAAGCGCTTGAAAAGGTCCGGCTGCTGTTCGAGCGGCACGCCGGGACCGTTGTCTTCCACCACGATTTCGCCGAGCTTCCGGCCATTTTCGTCGATAGTCTGCGTAACCGTGACGGTCACGCGCGCGCCTTCCGCGCGGTGCGTGGGCACGTATTTCAACGCGTTATCGATCAGGTTGGCAATCACCTCGCGCACCAGCACGAGATTGCCGCGCACTGTCAGCGGATGTTCGTTTTCGGGATCGTCGAGACGCTGGAAGCCCAGGTCGACATGTGCGTTCAACGCACGTGGAACCCATTCGGCGCCAGTTTCGAATGCGAGCGCGGCGTAGTCGAAATCGGTGAAACGCGCGGCCTGCTCGCCCGGCTCGGCGCGCGCCAATGAAAGCAATTGATTCGATAATCGTACCGCCCGATCCGCCGATGCCCGCAGTTCCTTCACCGCTTCCAGCACCTTGGCCGGGTCCTTTGCGCTCGCGGCCTGCTCGGCGTGCAGCTTCACGGCAGTCAACGGCGTGCGGAGCTGATGGGCGGCATCGGCGATAAATTTGCGTTGTGCGTCGAGCGCCGTCTTCAGGCGGTCGAGCAGGCCGTTCATGGCGCTCGTCAGCGGACGAATCTCGATGGGCACGAACGATTCATCGACCGGTTCCAGCGATGTATGCGTCTGCCGGTTGAGGGTATCGGCGAGATCGGTCAGCGGGTTGAGCTGCTGGTTCACCACGCGCCAGACGATCACCCAGCCGGCCAGCAGTAACAGTAGCAGCGGCATCATGATCGCGACCATGAACTCGACCGCTATCCGGTATCGGGACCCGACGCGTTGTGCGACTTCAACCACGATCGGATTGCCGTGCGCCTGATCCACGCGCACCTGCGCCGCACGCACGCTCGTGCCCTGGTAGGTCGTCTCGAAGACGTATGCGTAGTGAATGCGGCGCACGTTCGTGCCGGTCAGCGGCAGATCGGTTTCGCCGGCGATCTCGTTTTCACCGTCGCTGATCCGGTAGATCAACTGTTCGACAGGATCGGAGAACATGGCGCGGGCGAGCGGCGGCACCGTCAACGGGGCATCGACGCCGGCAAGCTGGATCTGTTTGGAGATTGCCGTGGCGAGGTCCGCAAGCGAACGATCGACCACGTGCTGTGTGTATTGCCACGCGAGCCAGTAAGCCATCAGGCCGCTCATCAGCGCGAGCAGGGACAGCGGCGCGGCGAGGCGACGCAGCAGCGAGCGCCGCAGGCTTGGCGGCTGGCTCGAGGACGTTGTTTTCGACTGCGCCAGGTGCAGCCAGTCGGCGCGGTCGAAACGTTCGTCGGCGGTGCGCCGTGGAGGGAATCGCAAGGTGCTGGGTGTGGTCTCGTCGGGCTGATTGGCCACGGACGAACCGCTTATGCGGCCGGCCGGATTTCCTGCAGCAAGTAGCCAAAGCCTCGCACCGTCACGATTTCCACGCGGCAGTTTTCGAGTTTCTTGCGCACCCGGTGCACGTAGACTTCAATGGCGGTGTCGCCCAGGTCACCACCGAAATGCGTGAGGTGATCCTGCAACTGGGCCTTGCTGACCACGCGGCCGTGACGCAGCAACAGCATTTCCAGCACGGCGAATTCGCGCGGCGACAGTTCGAGCGGTTTTTCGTCGTTGAAGATGCGCCGATCCACGCCCGACAAACGCAAACCACCCAGCGATACTTCCGGACGCGGCACATCGCCATGCGGGCCGCTACGGCGCATTACGGCGCGAATCCGCGCTTCGAGTTCGGCGGGTTCGAACGGCTTGAGCATGTAGTCGTCGGCGCCGCTGTTCAGGCCCTGGACACGGTCATGCAACTCGTCGCGCGCCGTCAGGATGATCACTGGCGTGTGACGGTTGCCCTGGCGAAAACGCGACAACAGCGTCATGCCGTCGATACCCGGCAAGCCGAGATCGAGTATCACCAGTTCATGACGGTTTTGCGTGAGCGCCTGCTCCGCAAAAATGCCGTCGTGAACCATATCGACGGTGAAACCGGCTTGTTCGAGGCTGCTTTGAATGCCGCGTGCGATAGGGCGGTCATCTTCAATCAGAAGGATTCGCATGGAGGTCGCTCTTATACGATATGGGTTAGGCTCGATTGCACGCTGCGGCTGCCGGCCGGAATTCGCGCATGCTGCGTGACGCGGTGCCAACGGGCAGTCCAGCAATCCTTTTCTTCTTACGCCAAATGCTGCATTGCACATTGCCTTGCAGCGGTTTTATTGCGGCTCGACACTCGCCAGATTCCCATTTGCGTCGAATAAGCCGCCTCGGTTCTTGACGCGCGTAACTGCTTTTCTAAAAGCAAATACGTCGCCAGAACCGTATGCGTGGTGATTGTACAGGGTCGCTCTGTGCTGCCGACGAAGTGAAGCTTTCGAAGTCATGGCGTCACTCCAAAAGCTTACGTATTGATTATGCTCCAACTTTCCGAATGAAAGCCTGCGTTGGCAAAGTCTTGCAACCCGCTTCGTTTTTGCTTTCGAATGGGCGAGCGGCGCGCTTTTTACAGCCTAATATTGCGGATTTTGAATGTCATCGTTTGTAATACGCAGGTTACGGTTTTATCGCAATAAGATTGCTTCGGGCACCGTCTTTATGCATCGGCCGAGGTTTTCGTGATTGAATCGATGAACCTTGCCAGCTTCGCATCGCGCGAAGTCAGGCCTTTTGCCTCGTGTGTAGATAGCGTGATTTCGACCTTGTTATAGACGTTCGACCATTCCGGATGGTGGTCCATCTCCTGCGCCTTGATTGCAACACGGGTCATGAAACCGAATGCTTCGTTGAAGTCGGCGAATTTGAAGCTGCGGTGAATGGACGTTGCCGAGTCGTCGGTTTTCCAGCCAGGCAGCTCATTCAGAAGCGCGGTCAATTCATTGGCTGTGAGTTTTTCGATCATTTCGATGATTCTCCATAATCCGGGTCATGCGTTATCTTGCACCCGGCGCGGTAAGCTTGCGTCCTTTCGGATCCAACGCAGGTGTTTTCCATGATCGACCTCGATCACTTCGATCTCGCGCTGCTCGACGTCCTGCAGCGCTTCGGCCGCGCCACGCACCAGCAACTGGGCGAGGAAGTGCCGCTGTCGCCGTCGCAGATCGGGCGGCGACTGCAGCGGCTGGAAGCAACTGGCGTGATCGATGGATACCGGGTCGTGCTGCGTCCGGAAAAGCTCGGGCTTGGCGTGACGGCATTCACCAGCCTCAAGCTGAAGCATCACGGGGATACGGTTATCGACCAGTTCCAGCAGCAGATCGAGACCTTGCCCGAGGTGCTCGAATGTCACGCGACCGTGGGTGACGCCGACTACCTGCTGCGCATCGTCGCGCCCGATCTGAACGCACTGTCCACCTTCGTGATGAAGAAGCTGATGCGCGTGCCGGGCGTGGACAGCGTGCGCTCGAACATCGTGCTGACCACGTTCAAGCGCAACGGACCGTTGCCGCTCGGCCATCTCGCGGCCAAAGATCCGGAATGAACCCCATCAAGCCGGTTCGCTGAGCAAATCGACGTACGCAACCGGCACCAGATCCGCACTCGATACCCCCAGCTTCGCGAACAATTCTTCTGCTTCCTTCTCGCCGCTTTCTTCGTCGTCGTCCTGACCGAGCAGCACTTCCAGTTCGATGAAATCGCCGAGCCCGTCGACGCGATCCAGATGAATCCGCGTGCGCCCGACGTTATAGACGTGCCGCTCCTTGTTCACGATACCGCGCGTATTAAGCGCCTGCGCGAGCAGCGCGTGCATGGCTTCGGGGTTGGTCACCGGACTGCGCGAGTAATACGAGACTTTCGGGCCATCGCGGTCGTCGCGCTGATAGAAGATCAGTTCGGCGGGCGTGTTGTCATCGAATTGACGCAATTTGAGGCGGCCGTTCGGCACATCGTAGAAAAAATCCTGCTGGCGATAGATCATCGGCGGTTCTGTTGCGAGCGCAGCCGCGCGCGCCAGAAGCTGGTCGAACTGATGCGCGCGGGCCTTGATTTCAATGTTTCGTGCCATGTTTGCGTATTCCTGTTCACGTGGGCGCGAGAAGCGCGAGCCTCAGACTAACAAAGTTTGGCGGCCGCGCTATTGAACTTCGCAGTCACGTCGCCCACTGGTCTTCAATCAGACGTAACGCCGCGGCAATGCTCGGCTCCTCACGGCGCTCTGCCAACACGATGAACGACAACTGCGTCGGCACCGTGACGCCCTCCACGATAGTCAGCGCATGCGCGTGCGCCTCGGCAAGCGCAATCGAATCCCGGACCAAGGTCAGTCCCACGCCCGACTTGACGAGATCGAGCATTGACGGCTCCTGGTCCACCTCGGCGACTTTCACGGGCTGGACGCCTTGGGCATTGAACAGGCGTGTCAGCAAACGGTTGTGCGCCGATTCCGCCGGCGTCCAGATCCATGGCAGACGAGCGAGCGCGGCCCAATCCGGCGCGCCGGTTTTTGGATGCGTCGTGCGGTTCACGCGGTCTTTCCAGCCGGCCGGCGCGAGCACGCGATACAAATAGGGCTTGAGCTGAACGACATGAAAACGCGTGGCGTCGCGGGGTTCATCGACCGCCGGATCGCCGATGTAAAACCCCACGTCCAGATCGCGCGCCTTCAGCCGTTCGAGCACCCAGCCGGACATGCCGTGCCTGAGCGCCGTCTCGACCCGCGGGTAGGTCTCCACCAACGCGCGCAAAAACCCGCCCAGCCGCAGGAATTCGGGATCGAGGATCGTACCGATGGTCAGCCGCCCGCTGATCTCGTGCCGCAGTCCGGCGGCGACGCGCTGGACCTCGCTCGCGGCGTAAATAAGGGTTTCCCCTCCAGGGTCGGAAGCATAGACTTCTCACATCCGAAAACGAATTCAGAAACCGCTTATTAACTTCTGAAATCGCTTCGAGACGACAAACAAA
>NZ_JBSIPA010000253.1:0-9423 GCF_053574605.1 Caballeronia sp. M23-90
GTCCTTGAGCGCCATGAGCTGCGGAATGAGCGTGAGGACGTCATTGGGCGCGTGCTCGGCGTCGAGCAGGATCCAGTCGATGCCCAGCACGCCCAGCAACTCGGTCGTGATCGGGCTGCCGAGCGACGCCCAGCAGCCGATCTGTTTTTCCTGGTTTAGGACTGACTGGCGAAACGTATTGGGGAGCGGCTGGTAGGGCGAGTAGAGCGAGGTCTGTGCGGGCGCTGTCATGACGGGGCTTCCTCTGCGTAATTGCTCGAATTGCGGCCTGAGTTGAAAACCTTAGTATGCAACATGCTCATACGTTATCAGACGTCATATTACATCGCGAGCTTGATGTCGGGCAAGGAAAAGGGCTTTATAGCGACGTGCGACTTACAGCCGTTGCCACGGGGAGTCCGTGACAAGCCTTGAATGGCTTACTTGCCGCTGCAAAAGACGCATTAAACAGGCAACTGCCAGCCCGTGCTCAGTCGATTACCGGCTGGCCCGGGGCTTCGCAGGCCGCATCAGGCCAGCGGTTTTCTTCCAAACAGTATGCTGCCGGCACGCGTTTCGCCCAGCCCTCGGCTTGCAGCATCGGTTCATCGTAGAAGTGTTCCACGTGGCCAATGCAGAGAATGGCAACCGGCTTTGCATCGGCGGGCATATGCAGCAGACGTTGAACCGCCGCGACATCGAACAGCGATACCCACCCGAGTCCGATCCCCTCCGCGCGTGCCGCGAGCCACATGTTCTGGATCGCGCACGCCACTGACGCAAGGTCCATTTCGGGAAGGGTGCGGCGGCCGAAGATATGCCGCTCGCGGTCTTCCATCAAGCCGGCGACCAGCACCTCGCCGCAATCCAGAATGCCCTGGACTTTGAGCCGCATGAATTCATCGCTGCGTTCGTTGAGCGCCATGGCCGTTGCGCGGCGCTCCGTCTCCACGATGTCGTGCAACGCGAGGCGTACGTCGCGATCGGTCACGCGCACGAAGCGCCAGGGCTGCATGAAACCGACGCTCGGCGCGTGATGCGCGGCATCGATCAGTCGCGCCATCAGTTCGGGCGCGACGGGGGCATCCGTGAAATGCCGCATGTCGCGGCGTTCGTGGATCGCGCGATAAACCCCTGCAATTTCAGGGTCGGAAAAGCGCTTGGCGGTCGAGTCGGTCATTGCATCCATGCATTCAAAAACAGCGATCGCGCTGAAATAACACGCGCGCCGAAGCCGCTGGTGGCCGTAATCATGTGGTCTGCGGGTAAATCCCGGTAAGGCGGGCGGCCATTATCCAAGCCATCGATAGCTTATTCCCGTCACGATACACGGAGAATACAGCCCCGCGGCAACGGCCGTGCCGCTCGAAGAGCAGAGCCGGCAGTTCAACGATGCGGTGGCGCTGTTCAGGTCGACGGGCGATGTGCATACGCCGGGATACTTGCACACCGCGGCGTGAAAATCGCTTTTCTTTGCTTCGTTTCCGAAGTGACCGAAGGAGTTGGACAGACGGCAGCAATAACCTTTGTCAGACCACTGTATGGCTGTTGTCTAAACGCGGCGGCCGCTGTGCCACAAGTAGCCCGGCGGCCATCATTCCCCCGCCGGCCACGCGAGATGCGGCGACGTCCAGTCGAGTTCGCTGCCAACGACCATCACCTCGCCGTCGCGCTGCACGGCCATCGTCACGCCGACCGAAGCGCGTCCGCTGGTGAGCGACAGATACGGCTGGCAGAACACTGCCGTCCCCATGTTCGCTACCGCCTTCCAGTAATACGGCCGATGATCCCAGCGCGCTGATTGCGTCGAGCGCAGCGGGCCGAGCCTGAAATCACCGCCGGGGCCGGCCTGTCCCACAAACTCCTGTCCCACGATCCGCCCCGTGTGATCGAGCACGAAGCAGCGCCGGCAGAGCGCGAAGGCGGTCATCGGCGCGATGGCTTCATGGACTTGCGCACCGTCCGATAACGCCGCCGCCGCGGCTCTCACCATCGCAAGGTAAGGCGACAGTTGCGCTTCAAACCGGCTCGCGCGCGCGGTCCGCCCTTCGGCGATCACATCGAACGCATGATCGATGCGCCGCATCACCGCGTCCGCCGCCGGTATGTTCGCACTCGGCCTGCCCAGCAAGAATCCCTGTGCGAAGTCGACGTTGGATTCGACCGCAAGCACGAGCTCTTCGGTCGTCTCGATCCCTTCGACGACCACGAGCATATCCGCGCGATGCAGCAGCGACACAATGGTCGATAACAACGGCTGCTCCGACGCGCGGCTCTTCGCGCGAATCAGCTCGCCGTCGAGCTTCACGAAGTCGGGCTGGATGCGCAGCAGGCGGTCGAGGTTCGAATGGCCGGCGCCGAAGTCATCGACGGCAATCAAAAATCCGCATCCACGATACCGCCACGCGGCCAGTGCCAGCTCTTCCGCGCTCACGCCTTCCGACTCCAGTATCTCGAGCACGATGCTGCCCGGATTGAGCCCCGCTGCGCTCGCCATGTTCGCAAGCGTCTGCTCGTAGCCCGCCTGAATGAACGTGGATGGCGCGACGTTCAGGAACAGCCACGTGTCCTGCGGCAAGCGCTTGCGCGCATTGTTGAAGTGCAGATGATGCGTGAGCGAATCGAGCTCGATGACATCGGGGTTCGACTGCGGCGCGAACAACAACTCGGGCTGAACCGGCTGGCCCTCGTGATCGCGTCCGCGCAACAGCACTTCGAAGCCCACTTGCTTCTGGTGCGAGAGACTGTAGAGCGGCTGGAAGTGCGTGGAAAGTTGGAAAGGTCCCCAGTGCCTGACGGAATCGGCGTCGGGAGTTGCATCGGCTTTTGCATCGATATCTTCGTCAATGGCGGTCGCCCGCACGCGCGCGACGCTGCTCACCCGCTCCACGAACACACGATTGCGGCCTGCATGTTTCGCACGCAACAATGCTTCATCTGCGCGGTCGAGAAGCGCGATAGCAGTCTCATGTTCTCGCCGATGGGCCACGCCAAAACTCGCCGTCAGGAAACCATCGGGCCGCAGGATTCCTGCGATGCGGATGCGCAAGGAGTCTGCAAGATCGGTAGCCTGATGCGTTCCGGCGGTCGGAACCAGTACCGCGAATTCCTCGCCGCCCAGCCGGCCGGCGATTGCCTCGGGGGGTATCGCCCCTTTGATGACCTGCGTGACCTGCAGCAGGGCATCGTCGCCGCGTGCGTGGCCGTATTGATCGTTAAGTGACTTGAAACGGTCGACGTCCAGGAAGATCGCGCTGACGATCTCATCGCCGCTGCGTGGCGCGCTCAGCATCTGCCCGGCTTGTTCGAGGAACGCGCGGCGGTTGAGCAATTGCGTGAGGGGATCGGTGGCGGCGAGCGCAATGAGCTTCTCTTCCAGCAAAAAGTGATTGAGCCGGAACCAATAGAAGCCGAAATGGAACGTGGTCGCGGTCGGAATGCCGATGGCGACCCACATCGCGCACAGCACCCAGTCGTCGTGCGTGAAAGGTACGGAAAATACGAACGGGATGCCCGCTATATAGAACGCAGTCGTGCCGAGCACGAAATGCCGCGGCGTGAGCCACAGCGGCGCGGCGCAAATGGGCACGACCATGCCGGCGGGCAGCATCCAGTAAAGCGGCTGCTCTACGCCCGTCACGTTCATCATCACGCCGATCTGCAGCACGACCACATACGCCGCCCCGATCATGCCGAACACGAAAGTGGAGGTCGCACGGGGAATGGCGGCCACGAGTAGCGACAACGCGAGCGCGCACATCAGGCGTGGCCAAAGCGGCAATTCGATGCCCGTCACGTGCGCGCGCGCAATCACGAAGATCACGAAGGCCACGACGGTGAAGGCCATGGTGACCGTGGAAAGCGGCTTCTGCAGTTCCATCGAACGTCGATGAAAACTCAGGCGTACCGCAGGCGTAACCGGCGGCGGAAGGAGAGATGTAAGCATGTCGTCGGATCGTTTTGTGGCAGTCTCATTCACGCAAGTGAAGGCTGTCGGCTCTGTTGTTACTGTTACTGCTGTGTCCAGGCCGAATCTATGAACCCCCGAATCGGGAAATTCAGGTTCAAAATTTCATCAGACGAAACGTGATTGTCTTACGACACGCCGGCCGGCTCAAGATAAATGTTGAGCTATCCAGATATCAAAACGCTTGCCGAGCGTCAGTGTGACCGATTTCCCTCCGCGACCGAATTCAGATTTTTTAAATAAACATTCAAGTCCAGTGCGCTGCCGACCGTGTTCTTCTGCCTCAGTTGTGTATTCATCTAGACGACTTGCAAGCGTCACCGCGTCGTCATGTTGCCTTCCTAGAATCCCTACGACGCTGCAATTCTCCGGCGTCATAGTGAGGACATCATGGATGCAATCCGGATCGAACGTTTGTGCAAGACGTTCAACAATGGCCGCAAGGCACTCGACTCCATTGACCTGAAAGTGGTCGAGGGCGAAATGGTTGCGCTGATCGGCGCATCCGGTTCAGGCAAGTCCACGTTGCTGCGGCACATTGCGGGATTCACGGCTTCCGACCCCGCACCGTCGCATGTGACGCTGCTCGGGCGCCCGATTCAGGAGAATGGCAAGGTGGCGCGCGAAGTCCGCCGGATTCGTCGCGACGTCGCATTCGTGTTCCAGCAATTCAATCTCGTCGGGCGTCTCACCGTGCGCACCAATGTATTGATTGGGGCGTTGTCGCGCGTGCCGCTGTGGCGGCGTTTGATCGGCCGGTTTCCGCGCAACGAGCACGAGCTTGCAATGGCATCGCTTTCCGCAATGGGCATTGGCGACCACATCAACGAGCGCGCCAGCACCTTGTCCGGTGGCCAGCAGCAACGCGCTGCGCTCGCACGCGCGCTGGTTCAGCGGGCCCGCATCGTCCTTGCCGATGAACCCATCGCATCGCTCGATCCCGAGTCCTCCCGCCGCGTGATGGAGTTGCTTCAGTCGCTCAACGAAGACCATGGCCTGACGGTAGTCGTGTCGCTACATCAGATCGATATCGCAATGAAGTACTGCGCAAGAACGGTCGCGCTGCGCAACGGCTGCGTGGTGTACGACGGTCCGTCCGCGAGCCTGACCCCCGCCTTGTTGCGCGAACTGTATGGCGCAGCGGCGGAAGAATTACTGACCGATGCCGACACCGAAACCGACGCCGCCCAGCGCGAGCCGGTTCGACAAACGGAGCGCGCGACAGCGCGTCCGGAAGGTGCATCGGCACGATCCGCGGCATTTGCATCGGCGGCGAGCTCCTGACCCGACAACTTTTGTTTTTTTCCAAACCTGGACCCATTCGATGAAATCAGCCCGTTTCCTTCTGGCCGGCGCGATGCTCGCTGCATGTCTCGTCTCGCAGGCAGCGCTTGCCGAGACGATCAACTTCGGCATCATCTCGACCGATAATTCATCCGCGCTCAGGCAGCGCTGGCAACCGCTGATCGACGATCTCAACAAGCAGACCGGCCTCGAAGTGAAGCCATTCTTCGCGACGGACTATGCCGGCATTATCGAAGGCATGCGTTTCAATAAGGTGCAGATCGGTTATTTCGGCAACGCGTCCGCAATCGAAGCGGTGGATCGCGGCAACGGCGAAGTGTTCGCCAAGGTGAAGTACAAGAGCGGGGAGGCGGGGTACTACTCGTTGCTCATCACGAATGTGAATAGCAAGTGGAAGACCGTCGACCAGGTGCTGAAGAATACCCACGACATCAACCTCGGTTTCGGTGATCCGAACTCGACATCCGGCACGCTCGTGCCCTCGTATTACCTGTTCGCGAAAAACGGCGTCTCGGTGCGCAACGACTTCAAGAGTGTGCTGCCGTCAAGCCATGAGGCAAACATGCTGGCTGTGGTGAACAACCGCGTGGATGTCGCGACGAACAATACCGACATGGTCGAGACCTTGCGGCAACAGCATCCCGAGTTGCTGCAGCGCGTGCGCATCTTATGGAAGTCGCCGCTGATTCCGTCGGACCCGATCGTATGGCGCCGCGATCTGCCGCAAGCCACGAAGGACAAGCTGCGCAATTTCTTCGACCACTACGCGCAGACCGATCCGCGCGAGAAGGCGATCATGGAAGGCATCACGGGTTTGTCGGGCTTCACCGACTCCACCGATGCCCAACTGATCCCGATCCGTCAGATGGCCCTGTTCCAGAAGAAGGAGCAAATCCAGAACGACGCGCATCTGTCCGACGAAGACAAGAAAGCGAAGATCGCCGCGCTGGATGAGAAGCTCGCGCAGCTCGATACGGTGGCCGCGAAGTGAAGCATCCCGTCGACGCGTATTCCTTCGACGGCGCCGGGCCACGCCCGCATGCCATCAAGCCCGAGCTGCACGTACCCAAGCGGAGCTGGTTATCGATGTTCGGGTGGATCGCGTTCGTGGCCGTACTCGGGCTGTCGTGGCGTAGCGCCGACATGCGTCCGCTCGATCTCTTCGCTGACCCGGGCAACATGGTGCAGTTCGGCCGCGACTTTTTCCCGCCGGACTTTCACGACTGGCGCACCTATGTTCACGAGATGATCGTGACGCTTGCTGTCGCGGTGTGGGGCACGGCGTTGTCGCTGATATTCGCGGTGCCGTGCGGGTTGTTGTCGGCCTATAACATTGCGCCGGTGTGGGTCGCGCAACCCGTGCGCCGCGTGATGGATGCATGCCGCGCGATCAACGAGATGGTCTTCGCGATGCTGTTTATCGTGGCAGTCGGACTCGGGCCGTTCGCGGGCGTGCTCGCGCTTTGGGTGCATACCACGGGCGTGCTGGCCAAGCTGTTTGCCGAAGCCGTCGAGGCGATCGATTCACGGCCTGCCGAAGGTGTGCGTGCCACCGGCGCAAGCAGTCTCGACGAAGTGCTCTACGGCGTGCTGCCGCAGGTCATGCCGCTGTGGATATCGTTTGCGTTGTACCGGTTCGAATCGAATGTGCGTTCGGCGATGGTCGTGGGCATGGTCGGTGCAGGCGGGATTGGCGTGGTGCTGTACGAAGCCATTCGCTCGTTCAACTATGCGCAAACCGCGGCAGTGTTGCTGATGGTTATTGTGATCGTGAGCTTGATCGATCTCGGGTCGGCCTGGCTGCGTGAGCGTGTGATCTGACATTTCAGGACGTCGGGAATAACGGCCGGTACGAAGTTCGTACCGGCCTTTTTCATCATCAGGCCAGTTTCAGCGGCCGATTGATTGCTGCCAGCAGTTGTTGTCCGGCATCGGCGAGCAGACCCGAGTTGTCGATGGTCGTCACCCGCGCTTCCTGCGGCAACGCAAGCGCCGGGCGTCGCGCGAGACGTGCTTCCATCTGCCTGGAATCTTCACGGCCTCGCCGTTCCAGACGCGCGGCGAGAACCGTCGGATTCGCGTGAATATGGACGAATTGCGTATGCGGATATCGTTCGAGCGCTGCAGGCGCATGCTGACGCGAACCGTTCACGACTACAGCCAGACCACGCGCGAGCCATGCGTCGATTTCAACGCCGATGCCGTAGTGCAGCCCAAGGCTTTCCCAGTGCATCGAGAATACGCCGCTTGCCAGACGCGCGGCGAATTCGTCGTGCGTGAGCGCAACGTGATTCTCGCCGTCCGAAACAGGCCGCGTGATGTATCGGTGCGCAAACATCACCTGCGAACCGATCCGTTCGCGAACGAAGCCGAGCAGCGAATCCTTGCCCGCGCCCGATGGTCCCATCACGTAGATCAGTCTGCCCCGATCGGCGCTCATGCGCGCGCTCCTGCATCGCCGAAAGGCAGACGCTGCCAAAGGGAGAAGGGCGCATCGCGATGCGCCTGAACGAAGAGCGCCGCGCCATGGAAGGGAAGTGGTCCAAGCGCTTCGCTGCGTGCTTGCCAGAGCGTCCTGATCGCGGTGCGTTGCGCTTCGGAGTCGATGGAATCGGAAAGCGTCATGTGAAAACGGAATTCATCGAGCACATAGGGGTAGCCCCATTCGAGCAGCAACGCGCGCTGCCGGGGAGTGAGATGGGGCGCGAGCCGCTTTTGAGTCTCTTCAGGCGAAGAACGCGCGCGCAGCGAGGCAAGGGCATGCAAGGCGCTTGCGGCGATGTCGCGGATGGCTCCGTCATGCTCCGATTGCGCCGCGCGAAGCGCAACGAAGCGGCCGAGATCGGCAGCTTGCAGCGGGGCCTTGAAAGGCGCGATTCGCCTTGCCCATTCCTTTGCGGCCAGGACGACGTGCTCCGTGTTGTAACCCTCGGCGATATGAAACGGCGGCACAAGGGTGCCATGCCAGCCGTATCGGCGCGGTGCGACGGTGAGCGACGCAACCGGCTGGCCGAGCGCGGGAACGACAGGCGGTTCCATGGACTCGCCGGTTTCAGCATCCCGGCCAAGCCATTCGCTGCCGGCATGCCACCATGCGGATGCGGCTGGCGGTGCGTAGTAAAGCGCGATACGTGCATCGGGTGTCCACGCGCTCATACGCCATCCTCCACCAGCAATTGCACGCGGTCCGCCGCGAAGTGCGTGATGCCATATTTGATGGGCACGCCGGCCTCGTCAACGTCGACGCTTTCGACCCACATGACGGGTTGCTGCCGGTTGATCTGCAGACGGCGCGCAACTTGGGAACTCGGCAAGATGCAACCAATGCGGCTCCATTTGCGCGTGTAATCGGTCACGCCGAATTCGGCCAGCGCCGCGCTTACGCCGGGTTTGCCCGCCAGCACCGCCGGAAAATCGGCGAACCGCATTGCCGGATACCAGCTTCGCGCGTAGGTCAGCGGTACGTCCTCGGAGTCATGGCGCGTCTCGATCTCGTAGACCAGCGTGCCGGCGCGGATGCCGAGCGCCTTGGCCGCAACCGGATCGGCCTTGACCTTCTCGCTCGACAACACCACGCCCGCCGACGGCTGATTGTGGCGGCGCAGGTTCTCGGTAAAACGCGTGCGCCGTCCAATCTGATAATCGATGGCACCGGGCTGCACGAACGTGCCACGTCCCTGTTCGACACTGACCAGTCCCGTCGCCGCAAGACGCAGCATGGCGCGGCGTACCGTATGGCGGTTGACGTCGAAACGCCGCGCAAGTTCTGCTTCGCTCGGCAGGCGGCCTTCTTCGCCAAAACTCTTCGCTGTAATTTCCGCCGAAAGGATCTGTTCGATCTGGCGCCACACAGCCACGCCCGCGCCGCGCTCGACTGCAAGCCCCGGTGTCCCCGTTTCGTTGGATGTCATGGTGGTGTCATTCCTGTCGGTTTGAATATCGTCATGGGCATTGTAGTGCGCCGCCGATGATGGAAATGTGAAAGCGGGGCACATTGGATCGATTTATATCTGTACCTGTAAACGTCTAGACGACCAGATGACTATTCTAGTAGGGTATGGATTCTGCAGCATCACCAAATTCACGAGGTTGACGATGAACATTTCTGCGCGGCCGTCCGAGTTGGCGCAACCCGCGACCCGGCGCGAGTGGCTGGCGATCCTGGCGCGTAA
>NZ_JBSIPA010000254.1:0-9407 GCF_053574605.1 Caballeronia sp. M23-90
GCTTGTGTCGCGAGGGTGCGGGCGAGCTCTGGGTCAATGGTCGTAACGTCGGTTGCGCGCAGAACCTGCACCATTGCGTCGGCGGGTCGGCGGGAACGCATGCGGCTGATTTGATCGCGCCATGCCTACAGCCGCGAAGGCCTCGGGTTGCTTGCCAGTGACTCGTACGCTATGCAGCAGGTAGACCGGAGCAGCCCACCTAAGATCAATGGCTTGTGTCGCGAGGGTGCGGGCGAGCTCTGGGTCAATGGTCGTAACGTCGGTTGCGCGCAGAACCTGCACCATTGCGTCGGCGGGTCGGCGGGAACGCATGCGGCTGATTTGATCGCGCCATGCCTTGCCATCTACGTTTTCAGGCGCAGCGTGCAGCAAGACGGCGTTTTCTGTGAGCATGAAGCCTGTTCGACGCAGGCCCGGTGCCACCGTTTCGGTCAGCGTATCTTGGCCGGTGACAACAAGCCATGGTTGACGGTATTTCCAGCGCCAACCGAATTGCCCGCGAAGCTCGGCACGAAGGTCGGTCAGGCGCGAGTCACGCGATACGCTCGCGGTCGCTTCCCGATCACGCGAAGCATTACCAGCGTTCCTGCGGAACACAATACCAATGGTCGTCCATGCCCCAACTCTGGACGCAAGCAGGTTAAGGACAATCGAACATGTCAGCCCAGTTAAGATCCAGATCGAAGCAGTCTTCTTCTCCTCCACGTGCGACGTTCGGACAAGGTCGCCACTGAGCCAGACGAAACCCAATGCTATACCGGCCGCTACGAGTGCGACTAACGCGATGCCCCACACGCGAATAGCCGGAACCTGAGCCACAGGGGGATCAACAGGCTCAAAATCTGCAAGTTCTTTGATGTTATTCGGCTCGATCTTCATGCGTGGACCGTGGATGCGCATACAGGACCGCCGACTGAACGGTTTCTGTGCGATTGATAATGAGTTGAGGATCGTTCATACCGGATTCGATGGCAGCGGCAATTGCAAGCCAGCCCGCACCCGGTCCAAGGTGGCCAACAATTCTGCCCGGCGAAACGTGTGCGTGAGGATCATCGACTGTCGAGAGCGACGCCTTACTAAATGCGCTGGCGAGCGTCGAATCGTCTTCCGGATTTATGCCGGTGACCCAACTGCGTTTGACCTTGGCTGCGGTGGTATTGCCCCATAAGATAGCGTTCGTTATTCCGTCACCGAGACTATCCAAGTTGACCGCAACCGGACGGTGTAAGGTAGCGACTGCGGCAGGCGGTCCGATTGAGGCGCCGCTACTCAAGAGCACGGCGACACCCCCCTCCGTACTCCCCGCTAACGGCGACTTATCGTGCCATTCGGCCGCGATCACGAGTAATGGGCGACGCTCATTCGCGTCAAGCCACGCGTCCACCAACATGAGGCCATCGCTTACATGTGCTACGTCGCATTCAAGCGGCGGAAGACTAAGCACAGCAAGCGCATCTGAAAGCTGCTCGAGACGGCGGCACGCCACATCGGGATCATTGACCACAAGCCGTACAGCAGGCCAATGTTTTGAGTCCGATCGTGACAACGCGCGCAGCGAGTTTGCTAGCGGGAGAAGCAATTGCCGTAAGATGCCGCAGAAGCCATCTTGAGCCGTAGGGCCCGCTTCTACATTGGAAGCGTTCATAGGGGTCGCGATTTCAGCCTCCAAGTCATCGTCAGCGTCGGCGGTCGCGACGAGTGATTCGGAATCTGGAAACCGCATATGAAGAACGCGATCAACGCCAGTACGCGTGTTCTGCATCGCAATGAGCGGCTTGCCGGAAAGAATCGCCAGTGCCAACTTTTCCGCGCCCAAGGGCAAATGGTAGGCGTAATCCAAGACATAAAGCGGCCGCTGTGCATAAGCAACGCGTTCGCGGTTCCACTTCTGCCGATGCTGGTTGCCGTACAGCGCGTGCAAGTAGGCTGTCTCGTAGACTGCACGAGCGAAGCCGGCCAGGATCAGGAAGAAACCGTTCGGCACGCCCGCGACACAAAACCAAAAGAAGACGCCGTTCGCAGGCATGCTTGCAGGCCAGATCAGCAGCACAAATCCTGATACGATCGCGCAACAAAGCGCCCAGATACCAAGCCATGCTAGAAATCCTGAACCTCGAGACGGATAAGCGAGCGGCGAACCACCGGGCTTGAAATCGACCGGCATAGTCAGGCGATGCACGCATTGCTCAACGACGATATCAAACGGCAGCCGCAGACACACCGATGGAAGTTCAGTGCGACCGGGACGCCATTGTCCAGAAAAAACGGATGGCCTTCAGCGATGATCGTTTCCCCGTGGAGATCGCAGATTGCCGAATCGCCCTTACGAGCCACACGGCGATCGCCAAACTCCATGTCAGGGGAGCCACTTGTGACGTGTCCGCCGTTTTCCAGCTTGTCACCGACGCGAATGGGATTTTGCATTTATCTTCTACTTCGATTTGAAAAGTTGAGCGCAAGACACATCGTCCGTAATGACGCGTCGATTATTTGCGATGTCCCAAACACCAGGATATGCATCGTCTGTACAAATCGGTTCGCCGGTTGGAGCGACAAAGCGACCGTCCGGAGAAATGGCTGCAGACCCCGCACTTGCCAAGCCGCCAAAAGCATATTTCTTTTGCAAAGACAGCGATCGCCCCGGAACGGTTGCACCATGTAGTGTCACCATATTTATGCGACTGTCTAAACTAGCGACCATGGCTAAATACAAAAACGGCTGCACATTTACAAAATCAAGCGAGATGTAGAGACGCTTATTCAAGTTCACGTCTGCCAGTACCCCAACGCCTTCGGGAATCAAGGAAACATGCACCGACCGCTCGCTCGTACAGCTGTCGAGCGCATGGCTTGACACAAATCCTCTCTCGGACACGATTACAGCCGACCTATCGAAACTCTCAACTGCAAAACGTGGAGGATCATCAAGTGTACAAATCCGGGATAGATTATCTTTTTTAAAACTCAAATTCTTTCCATCTAGGTAGTAAATGCGCCTCGCAGGCTCGGCAGAAGCCGTCCCACAAAGGCACGACGCAAGTAACAATCGACAAATTATCTTCATACGGGTCGTTCTTAGCCGAGGCCTCTGGCATTTATAGTCGTCGGGTTTGCTATTTGTAAAGCAAAACAAATTTTTCGATTTATCAAAAATAAAGGTGCATCTATCTAGCTCCCTACGCGAATTTTAGCCCTGCCCAACTCCGAGGTAGAACAATACCTATTCTGATCGAAAATCGAGTTCCCACGAATTCATAAAGCTTTCCTAAGACAAGTGCTCCGCCGACTACAAAACTTGATAATTTCTTTCATACTTTTATATGAATTCTCTTGACGTACATTAGTCTAGTCAAACCGTCTTCGCCGGCTATTTGTAGTTGACTGAGAACAATGAGAAACACGGCAAGCATGTACACAAAAATCATTAACACGCATTTAATTCGCATTGAAAAGTACAGCGAAGAAGCGTCATCCATAATGACACGCAGTTGTTATCTATGTTTTAACCACCGGAATACGCATCGATCACACACGTTGGTTTGACACGGTAGTTCGCCGTTTGGGGCAACGAAGCGACCTTCCGGAGAGATAGATGAAAAATCGCGGTCCCTGTTTTATTCACTTGTAGGCGTCTGAGCAGTTGAAGTGTTTGACTTCCCGCGGAAAGATATGAAGGCAATGTGCTGGATAAAAAATCAAACTTTGCTTGCTCCAAATATAAATGACCTTTGTTTCAGGGAAGCCAGGCGCTGCTTGCGTACGCGTGATCCACTGGGATGGCCGTTGGGATCGCCCTTTTGTTCTACCGGGCAATAGGCTCGCTACAGGCGGCGAAATCAGGACAACACACCATTTTCCGGTATTACGCTCTTCGAAAATGGTGCGAGCCGAATTGGTTCCTGTCGTTCGATCCTGCGCAACGACCATTTCACCGACTCCAAACTTGACTGTACGGCGGATAACGTTGACATCAGAGAGATAGTCAACACCATAGACATCTGCCATACCTCGCTCGATCGATGCGTAGCATGTTCCGTAATGGGAATCCGACCACGCCTCGGGTAGTCGTGGAGCAGCGTATGCAACCGAGGATACGGCGCCAAGTATAAACATCAAGTTACGGAATTTGCGGAGCATAGCTAACTATTAAACTCATAGAAGATGAAGTCACCGTCGGAGGGAAAGTACGGCAAAGAATAGGTTGTCCAGGCGGCAGTAAAGGAGGGTAGTTTAATACCTCTTTAGACAAAGATATTCGCTTGTCTCCTAAAACGTTATTGAGCAACGCAGCGAATTGCTGCCGTTCAGCGTATCCATTGCTGCCTCCGTTCACGAGCCAGCTGATGAATCCCACAATGGACGGTGATGATCCGAGATCGGCTGCACGATTTATGTTGCTTGTCCCGCGAAACGTCTTTGCCATCCAGAACATTCCGGACGAATGCGCGGCATGACCAACATTCGTGGATACGGCATCCGGATCCCATCGCGGAGACCACTTATGGGCTGTTTCTCCACCCGCCCAGACGTGCTTAGACGCTTCTGTTATACGGGGGTCGCTATAGGATGCGGAGACACAGTCTGGCAGACACCGATATTTTCTATAGCTGTCGTAGTTTTTTGGCCAAGTTAATTGAAGATAACCGCGGCCATAAAACGGCCCGTATTGTTGATCGCGCCCGCGTGAGTCTTCAATCAAGGTGCGGAGAATCCCTGTCTCGATAAATGTTTGCGCGAGAAAATGCACGAGCCGCACAGAATCGCCGTTCAGATACGTACGGTAGACCTCGTTTATTCCTCGTTGGTGTCTAGCGGCTCGTTCAATGGCAGTGCTCCAAGAAACGTTGGCCGCTAAGGAAACACGCGGCAGGCAGGCGGCGAACTCAGTTACACTTAACCACCCGCACTTCCTAAAGTGTCGAATAAACGCCATCGGATGAAAAAACCACAGCTTCTCGCCAGCAGGCAACCCGGTCTTATCCCAGAACTGAAGCGACTCCAGCAGCTTGATGAACTTGTTATATCCCGCCTCGTTGCCGTCATAAAACTCACCCGCTTCCTTCAACTTGTGAAACTTTGAGTCGTTGTGCGAGCGGTCCCATTCACTGGGCGCTTCGCATACGAAACCTCTCAACGCATCCCGTATTGGCTCGTGCGTTTTGACATAGCGGACCAGTTCGTCTTCCTTGTTGTAAAACGAACGTTCCGCTTTTTCCTCAGCCGTCTCGCGAGCCTTCGTATCGCTGAGAATCTTCTTCAATGCATCGATATCGCACAGACCGTCAGCGCTATGCAACCCCGCGCCTTCGCTAATCTTTTTCCAGCCTTTGAAGAACGGGAAGTCGGCATCTGAAAGCTTGAGAATCGAAGTCTGGCTGACATCGATATAACCCTCTTGTCCTTCCGCAAAGCTAACTCTCACCCATGTGCCGCGCGCAGGAGGCGCAAGCGTCACTGGCGTGCTCAGGATGCGGCCAAAGCGCAGCATCTCGTAACCGTCGCTCGGGCAGTGGGGATACAAGCCCATTGCACGCTTGTACATGTTGTATTCGTAGTCCGCTTCGCGCACCGGCGCCTCAGTGAGCGCCTCAAGCTTCCCCTGACCCGCAGCGCGCCAAACCATCGTGTACTTGCTGCCCTTATGAAAATAGGACTCTACGTATAGCGTGTCTTTGTTGTTGCCAGTGTGCAATCTATCGAACGCGATGCCATGCAATGACCCTTTCGCATCTGTGCCGGGCGGCACCGGATAGAACTGCTGCCCTGGAGGAATGACGTAGTAGCTGCTGCCCCAGTAGTCCGTGGTCGCGGGCGTGGCTACTTGCTCGCGTCCCAACTGCGTGTGCCCGAAATACGCCTCGAAATCCGGCTTGGTCATGAAGATTTCGACGTGCAGATGCGGGTGTTCCTGGCATCGGCCGGTCAGACCCAGCACATCTTTGCGACGCACTTTCTTGCCTTCACCCGATTGAGCCGGCGAAACGATCGGTGAAGCCGCGCCGGCGCCCGGTGACGGCATGCGCAAGAACTCCGGGAGAAATTTTCCATCGGCGCCCAAGCTGTGGTAGCCGTTCAAATCCAACAAGTGCATGTACAGCGAATAGAACGTCAGCGTGCGGCCTTCGCCCGTCTCGGTCGTATGCTTGAGCAACACGAAACCGGCATTGGTGTCCGGCGTACCGCTACCACCGTCGTAAGCGCGCTGGCACACGCGATACGCAATCACTTCGCCATCGGCGATAGCGTGAATATGTTCGTTGTACATTTTCGGCACCAGGTGCATGCCTGTATGCCAACGCCGGTCCGCTGCAATCGGGTACAAACCGTCCGTCGCTTCGTACGCGTCTACCGCGTCCATCATTGGGTCGACTGAGCTCTCGTCATTGGACGTGCGGCCTGCATCGGGCAGGTACGGGGGGCTGATGATCATGGCTTTAACGGGTAAGTTTGTAGGATACGGTCGGCTTGAAATCGCTCTTTGGAAGAACCGGCAACGGAATTGCAAAACCGTCAGGTCCCTCGAACTTGAACGACGCCGCCTTGATCGTGAAGCCACCAGGACAAACAATTTCGCCGATGCCGTCCTCAAACTTGATGTACGCACCGCCGCTCGTCATGACCGCCTTACTGCGCGCAGCGATCAGCACGTCCTCTTCAGCACTGGCCACGTGAACTTGCTTTGAAGCAAATAAATCGAGTCCATCGTTTTGCGCCTGAATTTCGACCTTGCCTTTGGCAGCAAAGAGCTTAATGCCGAGCTTGTGTGCGCATATGGAGATCAAATCACCCGCAGCGAGTGTGAATCGTTTAACGGCGCTTATGTCGACATGCTTGCCTGCCGTCAGCATCACGTTCTGATCTGCGGCTTGCTGAATAGAACGTGGTGTAGCCAAAGCAATGCCGGCAGGTGCACTTGCAATGAGGCCAGCATCTTTCAGCTGGGTGAGAGCATCTTTAAGGCTTGCTTGAGTCATTTTATCGGCCGGCGTTGCACCCGCAGTCGTGCTGGCATCGACCAGAGATGTCACGTTTGCAAGTGCCGACCGAAGCTGCGCCAATGCCGCCTGCATCTCAAGTTGAGGTGCACTTGAGCCAGTCAATCCGTCAGCGGACACCAGTACGCCTTTCGCACCACGCAGCGACGCCCAGCCTTGCGTCACGGCTTCAAGTCCCTGACCGCGTTCTTTTTTCTCGCTATCGACCAGCAACCCTAAGCTCACCGACGTTTTTTTAAAAACCGTCGCAACCTTGACGCCTTCGCGCCCCTTGTAGTCCTCCATGCGTACATCATTGCGGCGCAATGGAGAACGCCATATTGAACGCGTATTCCATCCTTCACGGTCGTACACAACGTCGGTGCGTTGAAAATCATGCACAGCACCCACGATCACTGGACGATCAATATCCCCACCGGTGAAGTCCACACGAACCTCAGTGCCCGGCAAAAGCGGGTCATGCGAACCGCCCGTGAAGGACGCGGCACTTCGTAGGAGGCGTAGCGGCGCACTGCTGAAACCCGGTTTTGTCTCGCGCCAGTCGAAGCCAAACTTCAACGGATAGCGACCGTATTCGTCCGGGTGGGCGTACTCGTCGGTATATTGCGATTCGATTACTGCCATCACAGGTCCCGGCATCCAGCGCCAGTGTTTTTGCGGGAGGTATTCTGGCCGATATGGCAGATGCGATGGGATCGCTTCGAACTCGTTCACGAATGACTTGCCACGAGCACCGCTACTTGTCACCGATGTAATTACCAGCCCATACTTCGCATCTGGCAGCTCCCGATTAGTGAGTCGCACGACTGTTCCGGGCGTCAAGCCAACAACATTGCTTGTCCCGGCATAGATTGTCTGGCGGGCGATTTGCTCTTCACGACGGAGGTTTGCAACCGTTTCCCCGTCGGCTTGCGATCCATGATGTTCATTGCTTCGCCGAATCGTGCCTATGACCGAGCGATCTTCGAATGCAGTCCTCGCCTCGGCCTTCAGTGGGTCTTCCGGAATACGGTAGTTGTGTTCCCACAGGCTGATGACTTCGGGCACTGTCGTACGTAAGGTACGCAGCGTATGAATCGATTCCTGTCCGGTGTTCGTTAGCCCCGATTCACCCAGCACCGGCATCTCGAGAGCACGAACATATCCCTTCGCCGAATCGCCGAACACGATCGTGTCCCGGCGAGCGCCGTTTTGATCGTCCGATTGCTTGAAGTAGTAGTAGACGCCGTACTTGCGGCACAACCGCGAGACGAACGCCTCGACCGATTCCTCGTACATGAGGATCTGTTCGAAGGTCTGCTCCTTATCCTCCAACTGCCATTCAATATCCCAGTGATTGAAAACATTCTTGTCGACAATTGACTCGTTGATGATTTCCTTGAGCGTGGCGTTGAGGAACACGCGGGAGTCGGTGGTCTGACACAGCAGCGCGAATCGAGGCTGAATGCATAGACGGTACGTCGCCTCTTCAATGCTCGAGGATACGTGCTCCCATTGGGTAACCACACCATGCAGCGTTCGTAACCGTTCCACTTCAGGGGTGTTCGACCACGTGAATGACGCCGCCGCATCTATATGGAAGGTGGACCAACGGCCAATAGTTTCGGCACCGGAGATCGTCATGTTCTGCGAGGTAACCAAGATGTTGACAATGAACGGCTCGTTAAAACGCTCGATCAACTCGTATTTGACAATGGACAGCGAAAGGTCCGTACCGGGGATCTCTACTGCGTAGCGGTTGGTAACATGGTTTGGATTGGCAATGAAGTGTCTGACGGTCGGCTGCATTGATGCGGGTCTCGGATTGTTGGCATCCAGCCCGCCGAAGACCCTTGACATGGTCTGTCGGTCAAATTGGCCTCTAAGTTGGCGGCAACTGTAGGCTCGACCCTGCTCGCCGAATATACGAAAACTCCTAGTTTTCTATTTTTTGACACAATCCGGCCGATGATTTCAATTTTCAACTGGCTGCTATGGCGGCTAGAACACTTTTTATTTACGTCCAAACGACGCCTCCAACCCCTCCTTTCCGATATGTTTAGCTCGTATTGATATTTAAGATCTGCATATGCCGATGTTAGCCTTCAAGGCAATCGGCAGGCGTCATGAAGCGTTTCTTCGCGCACT
This sequence comes from Caballeronia sp. M23-90, assembly GCF_053574605.1. Classification (NCBI taxonomy): domain Bacteria; kingdom Pseudomonadati; phylum Pseudomonadota; class Betaproteobacteria; order Burkholderiales; family Burkholderiaceae; genus Caballeronia; species Caballeronia sp. M23-90. The sequence continues at coordinate 9,123 of NZ_JBSIPA010000254.1, forward strand.
GCCTCACAGTGTGATTCAACGAGGAGCAGCGTTCGTGAGCGTCGAATTCATCGGCATGATCCAGCAGCAGAAGGTCTCGGAAACACACTTGGCGCGTGGCCCGGCTATCGATATCGGCTATACACGCGACTTTGCCCAGGCGCACGAAAAAGCCGGCTTCGACCGCATTCTCGTGCCCTATCAATCCACAAGCCCCGACGCCATGCTGACCGTCGCCTACGCGGCTGGCGTCACGGAGCGCATCCATTTCATGCTCGCGCACCGGCCGGGTTTCGTCGCGCCGAA
>NZ_JBSIPA010000255.1:0-9401 GCF_053574605.1 Caballeronia sp. M23-90
CACCGATATCGTGAACTCGCGAGCAACGTGGAATGCCTGCAAACGTCTTCCGAGTTTCAAAAGTGCGAGCCCCAGCATCCATCGAAATGCACCCGAACGCATCAACGACCGATATTTCAGCAGCCTGCTAGGAAGAGTTACCTGGAATAGGGAAGATGTTGGCACTCCCGGAAACGGATTCCGGAATAATCAATTCGATGCCTCAAGTTGCGTAAGCCGTTCGTGGATTCTCTGCATGCGGCTTTGCTGGGCAGGCACAAGCGCGCTGGAAGCCACCGAGTTGATTCGATTACGCCAGTAAGATAAAGGAATACGGTCTTCGGGAGAAATCCTGCCGATGATGCGTTCAAGGTGAAGAATATCTGTCTCGATCTGCCGGTGATTCATTCGCCACTCCATTAGATACGTTATTTTTGCTTTATTTAAAACGAGATTGCTCTTCATGTGGAACGAATAACCGATCCACACCAGGTATCAAAACGCCGGATTGATACAAATGGGCTGTAGCGCCGCTGTTGCCCCGAACGACGCTGCCGCAAACTCTGATCGCAGCATATCTCAATTTGATGAGTGACGTGTATTGCGCGGAGCCAATGCAGTAAGTATGAAACTATGAGCGTGTTCGAGTCGGAAAAATATTCGTGAATACTTAATACTTCGTTAAACAACTGAGCGCAAAGCGGAAATAATGGCGCTGGTAAAGTTTGGATTTGTTTTCAGCTTCCGCGCCGTGAAACTATTCGTGATTACTGCGTATTTGCATCAGCGATCAAAAAATTCCTATTGAATCGTTTGCGCGGTTTAAACCAAGTCGCCCTATTGGCGTTTTTTGTTGGCATATCAGTTTGCGCGGATCACCGTTCAGCCTTGATTCATTTGGCGTGGGCGAAGCCAGGGCTGCGCACCCACGTTTACTTCGCGCGGCAGGCGATAAGTAATCCGTTCTGGCCGTTCTCGCTGCTTTGATCCAGCACGTCGTAACTGCCTGCACACATGGCACGCGCGTTTTCCTGACAGTTACTCCAGCCGCCGTTCGAGGGGCAATTGATCATCGAGGTCGGGCGGCCGTCGGATGAAAACAGCGGCGGCGCACTGCTGCATGCGGACAATGCAGAAACAGCCGCGAGAAGCGGCACGAGCGCCAGAGAACGCGCGGCAAATACCCAGGAAAGCTTCATCCGATACCCCTTTTTATCGCTGTTTTTATGATAACGCGAGTATGCCACGCGGCGGTTTCGGGGCGCCTTCCAGGCGTGCGTTTGAAGCTCACACCTGACGCGCCGTATCGACCTCGGCTTCGGGCCACAGGCGGGGAAAAAGGTAGCGAAACAACTTGAGCGGCAACGCAAGCTCGACCGGTCCTTTCGGCGTCTTCGAACTGACGATGCCCAGCTTGAAGAGATCGGCCAACGCGCGGTCCGCGGTTCGGCTTGCAAGCCCCGTCATTCCCTTGAACCGCGTCCTGTCGAGAGATCCGACCGTACCCAGGTACGCAAGCGGTTGCGCAGCCTCGACGCGCAGAAAACGGGTGTCGGCCTTGGTCGATTCGGCGGCCAGCATTTGGGCGAGCCTTGCTTCGAACGCCTGCATCTGCAGCATGCTGTCCATGAACCTGATCTGATCCAGATAGACGCTCATGCAGAAGTCTATGAACTCCACCAGACCGCTTTCGCTCAGGACGCCCCTGCCGTCAAGATCGCCTTTGCGGCGCTGATCGGCTGCAATCAGATGCTTGTAGTAATCCGCTTGTTCGCGCGCAAAGCCGCGCATGGGAGACCAGAGCCCTCGCGTCAGCCCAAGCGCAGACAGCCCGATATGCGTATGCAACCGCGCCGTGCGCCCGTTGCCATCCAGAAACGGGTGAATCCATGCAAGCCGGTGATGCGCCGCCGTTAGTGCAATAACAGCCGTTTCGCCAGCCCGCGCGTAGCGATATCCGCGTGTCCACTCTTCCATGAACCGCGGCACAGTGGCCGGATCCGGCGGGATATGCGCGCCGACCTTGACGCCTCGGTCCCGCCAGACGCCCGGCGTGATCTTTTCCTCTTTGCCGTCATCGCCCGTCTGGAGCAAGTCCTGCTCCGACAACTGGTCATGCAAATGCCGATGAATCGCCTGGACGACCGAGCTCTCGAAAAACGCTGTGGAATCGAACGCGGGAAAGGTCTTTTCGCCCCAGCGCTCCGTGCCGATATGCGCCACCGCTATGCGCTGCTTAAGCGCCTCTCCCGGCTTGGCCGAGAAATCCTCCTGCAGCGCGCGCTCGATCAGCAGCGGTTCGGTATGCTGCCCTTCGATCTTGTTCGTATAGTAGGAATTCATGGGACGCAGCGCTTCGCGCAACAGATCGCGCAAACGAGGCATGCCATGCGCCGCGAGATCCTTCGCCTGACCGATAACATCCGCCGCCAGTGGACGCAATGTATCCATCTTCAGCTCGGAAGGCAGCATTGGATGCATCTGATGGACCGCGTAGTACGGATATTTCGATTCAGCGAGCGTCATGATTGTTATCTGGCGGATTTAATGGCGAATCTTATGGACACTAAGAAACCATAAAAAACCATTATATTCCAAATAGATATCGACTCCATGGCGAATCTGGTGGCGAATCCTCCGGCGAGAAATCGGTTCGTCAGACCGCGATCCCCAGCGCCACGATTTTCTTGTACATCGTCGCCCGCCCAATGCCGATTCGCTGCGCCGCTTCGGCTACTCGTCCACCACTGGCATGCAGCGCATCGGAGAGAAACTGCTTTTCAAACGACGCCATGGCTTCTGCATATGGCACGACCTCGTCTGCCGCAGATGTCCTTGGCGGTTCCGGCTCCGGCGCGATACTTTCCGCACCCATGAACGACCCCAGCGCGCGGGCATCGATATGCTCGCTGTCCGACAACATCACCGCTCGCTCCAGCGCATTGCGCAATTCACGCACGTTCCCAGGCCACGAATACGCGCACAAGAGGCGCAGCGCGTCGTCGTGGAGAACGAACTGGCCGGCGTGACGCGGGCGGGCATCGGCGGAGAGCTCTTCGAGCATGGCGTACACGAGCGCCTCGATATCCCCTATGCGCTGGCGCAACGGCGGCGCATGGATCGCCAGCACGTTCAGCCGATAAAACAGATCCGCCCGAAACCGTCCGCTCGACACAAGCGCCGGCAAATCCGCCGACGTCGCCGCGATGATCCGCACGTCCGCCCGCACAATGCGGTTCGATCCGAGCGGCTCGAACTCCTTTTCCTGCAACACGCGCAACAACTTGCCCTGCAGCGCGAGCGGCATATCGCCGATTTCATCGAGGAACAACGTGCCGCCGTCGGCGAGTTCGAATTTGCCCACCCGCCCCTTGCGATCCGCGCCGGTATAAGCGCCCGCCGCCGCGCCGAAAAATTCGACTTCGAGGAGGGTGTCGGGAATGGCCGCGACGTTCACCGATACCAGCGGCCGCGCCGATCGCGCCGACGCGCCGTGAATGGCGTGCGCAAGCAGCTCCTTGCCAGTGCCCGTCTCACCGGACAACAAAACCGGCGAATCGACCTGCGCGGCGCGCCTCGCCTGGCGCTTGACGTCGAGGCTCGCCGTGCTCGTGCCGACAAAACTTGCAAACGTATATTTCGCGCGCCGCGCCTGTGCCAGCGATTGCCGTGTCGCGATCAGTTCCTGCTGCACGCGTGAATAGTGGGAAAACAGCGGCGTGAGCGCTTTCATTTCATCGAAGAGCGCGAAGCCGATCGCGCCGACCGTTTCGCCGAAATCGTCCTTCAGCGGCAAGCGCGTGACGACCAGCGGTTCGCGATCCGTCTCCAGCAAGTCAAGCAGGATCGGTTTGCCGGTCGTCACGACCTCGCGCATCAGGCTGTTCGGAATCACCGCTTCGCAATCCCGCCCGATGGCGTCCTCCGGATCTGCAAACCCGAAACGCGCGGCGTAGCGCTTGTTGATCCAGACGACGCGCGCATCTTTATCGACGATAAACGTGCCTTCGCTGAAATTCTCGAAGGTCTTGAAGAGCGAATCCATCGCGCGGCGCAAAACGTCGCTGTAATCGACGGGGACGTGCGTCCAGTCGTTGAGCATCAGTGTCTCGTGGGTTTTCTCGATATCGAGACAGGGTATCTCGAAACGTGGAAAACCAGCAAGGCATTACACTACCGGCCGTTCGGCCGCGGTTCAGAAGAAATTCAGCAGAAATTTCGGATAGCTTTCCAACGGTTTTCGTCTCGATTCATGGATTTCCGTCATGAATCCGTCGCCAGGACCGGCGATTATTCCCGGAAAGCCTTGCCGCACAACGATTGGCACGGATGCTGCGTTAAAGGCGCGCCCTACCCGGACCGTTCATTTCGCGCCGGGATATACAACAAAGTACGGAGACTCAATGTCGTTCATCATCGTCCTCGCCGCGCTGGCGTTTCTCATGCTGGCCGCGTATCGCGGATACAGCGTGATCCTGGTGGCGCCGCTCGCCGCCCTCGCCGCCGTCCTGCTCACTGAACCCGCGGCTGTCGCGCCGGTGTTTTCCGGCATCTTCATGGAGAAGATGGTCGGCTTCGTCAAGCTGTATTTCCCCGTCTTTCTGCTTGGCGCCGTGTTCGGCAAGGTCGTCGAATTGTCGGGATTCTCGGAATCGATCGTGGCCGCCGCCATCCGATACATCGGCAAGACGCGCTTGAATGCGGTGATCGTGGCGGTGTGCGCGTTGCTCACCTATGGCGGTGTCTCGCTATTCGTGGTCGTGTTCGCCGTCTATCCGTTCGCGGCCGAGATGTATCGGCAAAGCAATATCCCGAAGCGCCTGATGCCCGGCGCCATCGCGCTCGGCGCATTCTCGTTCACGATGGACTCCCTGCCCGGCACGCCGCAGATCCAGAACATCATCCCCACGACCTTTTTCAAGACCACGGGCTGGGCCGCGCCGATTCTTGGAACGGCCGGTTCGCTGTTCATCATCGTGGTCGGGCTGACCTTTCTCGAGTGGCGCCGCCGCTCGGTGATGGCGACCGGCGAGGGTTACGGCACGTCGCTTGTCAATGAGCCGGATCGCGTGGAAAGCGCGCAGTTGCCCAATCCGTTGCTGGCGGTCGCGCCGCTGGTGCTGGTCGGCGTTGCGAACTTCGCGCTGACGAAGCTGATTCCCGTCTGGTACGGCGCGAGTTATTCCGTCGCGCCCGATGTGCTGCCGGGCGTTCATGCGGCGATCGTCACGCCGATCAAATCCGTGGTTGCAATCTGGGCCGTCGAAGGCGCGCTGCTGCTCGGCATCTTGCTGGTCGTGCTGACGGCGTTCGGTCGCGTGCGCGAACGTTTTGCCGTGGGTACGAAAGCGGCTGTGGGCGGTGCGTTGCTCGCCGCGATGAACACCGCCTCCGAGTACGGTTTCGGTGGCGTGATCGCGGCATTGCCGGGGTTTATCGTGGTCAGCAATGCGCTCAAGAGCATCCCGAATCCGCTGGTCAACGCGGCCGTTTCCGTGAGTTCGCTCGCCGGCATCACCGGGTCGGCGTCGGGCGGAATGAGCATTGCGCTCGCTGCCATGTCGGACACGTTCATCAAGGGCGCGGAAGCCGCGCATATCCCGCTCGAAGTGCTGCATCGCGTGGTCGCGATGGCCAGCGGCGGCATGGACACGCTGCCGCATAACGGCGCGGTGATCACGCTGCTCGCCGTGACCGGGTTGACGCACCGCGAGGCGTATCGCGATATTTTCGCCGTGACGATCATCAAGACCCTGGCGGTGTTTTTCGTGATCGCCGTGTATTACACGACCGGCCTGGTTTAACCCCCGGCGCGACATCTGGCAAACTTGGCGGCATCGACACCTGATGCCGCCATCCAACATCCTTTTCGACAGGACCCGCCCCATGACTTCATCCGCAGCAACTCCGCTCGCCGGCAAGACCGCACTCGTCACCGGATCGACCAGCGGTATTGGCCTCGGGATCGCCAATGCGCTCGCGCAAGCCGGCGCGAATATCGTGCTGAATGGTTTCGGCGACGCCACCGTGATCCAGAACGCGAAATCGCAGATCGAACAGCACGGCGTGAAGGCCGTGCATCATGGCGCGGATATGTCCAAGGCCACCGAGATCGAAGCGATGATCGCGTTTGCCATCGAGCAATTCGGCGCCGTGGATGTACTCGTGAACAACGCGGGCATCCAGCACGTCGCGACCATCGATACCTTCCCGGTCGAGAAGTGGGACGCCATTATCGCGATCAATCTGACCTCGGCGTTTCACACCATGCGGGTTGCGTTGCCGAAAATGCGCGATAACGGCTGGGGTCGCGTGATCAATATCGCCTCGGCGCACGGGCTGGTGGGCTCGGTGGGGAAATCGGCGTATGTGGCCGCGAAGCACGGCATTGTCGGTTTGACGAAAGTAGCCGCCCTCGAAAATGCGCGCACGGGCGTCACGGTGAACGCGATTTGCCCGGGTTTCGTGCTGACGCCGCTGGTGCAAAAGCAGATCGACGATATCGCCGCGAAGGAAAACATCTCGCCGGACGCGGCGCGCTCGAAGCTGCTCGGCGAGAAACAGCCGTCGGAACAGTTCGTGACACCGGAGCAGATTGGCAAGCTGGCGGTATTTCTCTGCTCGGAAGCCGCCGATGAAATGCGCGGTTCGGCGCTTCAGATCGATGGCGGCTGGACGTCGCAGTAGGCGTGCCGCCTGTCACATCAATTGGTAATATCGGGGTTCCCAGAACGGAGACTCCGATGACTGCCGAACACAATCGAACAGAAGAAGCGCAGGCGATGCAGCGCATCGTGAACGCCACACAGCAGGTCCAGGCGGCGTTCACGGCATTACAGGGGCAGTTTCCGCCGAACGGCGACGGCCGGCCTACGCAGATCGCATTGCAGACTTTCGACGCTGCGTTGCAGGAACTCGAAGAAGCGCAAGGCGCCTTCGACACCATGCTGAACGATCTCTTCGACGGAAATCGATAAGCGGCATTCAGGCGCCGCGCAAGACGGGAACAACCGCCGGCGCCTTTCCCGAATCTGCAACCGGCACGGGTTCTTCCGGGTTCAGGCCTTCCCAGGAGACGCCATTGGTAGTCTGTAGCCGCGCAGCAGCCACGCACGCCTCGACCAGTTCCTTGAACGAAGTCGCCGCCGATGTCTTCCTGATTACCGCCTCGCCTTCCAGCGCGCTGTCCGGCACGACCAGCCCGACAATCAGATCCGCCGCCCCTGCCCGCTGATGCAATCGGCGCAGCAGATTGCGCAAGTAAGGCGGCGATTCGGCGGCATCGAAAGAAATCACGCAGATCAGCGAAACGCCGGTCAGGTCGACTTCATCGAAACGGGTACGGGAAAAACGCTCGTACGGCGCGAGATCGGCGCCCAGTCCGTGCTTGCGAAACAGTTGCACGGCAATCGTCGCGGCCAGATCGTCCAGCACGCCGCGCCCCGCGATGCACAGCACGGACGACGTATGCCCTTCGCTGGCAGCATCGAAATGAGCAGGCGGCGCTTCGTGGAAAATGCCCGCCTCGCGATCCGACATCTCCAGGCTTGCCGGCGGTTTTTCATCGGGGCGGGCGGCCATCACCACATCCTCGACCTCTTCCAGCCCTTCGATGATGTCCATCGCAGATTCGTTGATGCGCTTCAACTGGTCCGCCGTCACCACGCCGCGCAGCACGTCCTGATGGGCAATCCGCAAACCCTCCAGCGCGACCTCGTCGTAATACGCGCTGAGCGAGCGCTCCTTGAGTAGCGATTCGGCCTGTACGAGCGCTTCGTCGGGATCGTTGGCGAGCAGCCGCTGATAAAAATTCTCCGCCGGCGTCAAGGCTGGACGATCGCCGAAAAGCACGTCGAGAAATTCCAGCCGATCCACATGACGCCCGAGAATCACGAGACACAGCGTCAATGGCGTAGATAAAACCAGCCCGATCGGCCCCCAGATCCAGCTCCAGAACACCGCCGCGACAATCACGGCAAAGGGCGAAAGACCCGTGCTGTGGCCATAAAGCATCGGTTCGACGATCTGGCCCGCGACGATGTCGGTAACCCCGAAGAGCACGATGGTCCAGATCATCATCGACCAGCCGGGACCGACGGCCGTGGCGAAGACAACGGCCAGCAGCGCCGCGATCCACGTCCCCACATAGGGCACGAATCGCAGCAATCCGGTCAGCACGCCGAACAGCAACGCGCCGGGCACGCCGATGATCGCAAGGCCAATCGAAATCACGATACCCACGCCCATGTTGATACCGAGCTGCGCGAGGAAATATCGCGACAGCCGCCGCGCGGCTTCGTCCATGGCGGTCGTTGCGCGGTGCAGGTCGCGCGATCCGAACAGCCGGATCAGCCGGTCGCGCAGGTCTTCTCGCTGCAACAGGATAAATATCGCCACGACGAGGACAATGCCCGTGGTCTCGAGCGGACTGATGATCGGCGACAGGAAGCGCTGGGCAAGCTCCACTGGCGAAGGGGATGGCTCGTGGACTTCGACGGGCATGGGTGCGTCGATAGGAGACGCCGTCTGGTTCTCCTGGCTCTTGCGGATTTCCTCCTGCCGGTTCGGCGATATCCGTTTCAGCGCGGTTGCCGCCTTGCCAAGGAACGCATCGGCGCGGCCGACTGTCTTCTCCTGCACGGCATCGATTTTCCGTTCTACGGCGACCTGATAACGCGGCAGGTCGCTGGCGAGCTGCGCCACTTGCGCACCGATCAGCGCGCCAACCGCCGTCAGCACGGACAACGCAACGAGCACGGCCAGGATCACCGATGGCACTTGCCCCAGTTTCAACCGCCGCAACAAATCGACGAAAGGCGCAACCAGGAAGCTCAACAACACCGCCAGAATGATCGGGATAAGCACCGCGCGCCCAAAATACAGCGCGCAGATCACCACCACGCCGGTGACCAGCGAAAGCAACGCCCGCATGCCCGGCGCCTCGGGAGGCAAGACCTTCGACGCGGGCCGGCGCGGGACGGGATTTGGTGTCATCACATCGTTCTCTTATTGGCTTTAGCGGGGTTCATGATGCGGTCGCGCCGGCGATCCATCAAGGATCTCCGGCCAAGCGTTGCGTTGGTTTGTAGAGTTGTCAGCCGCGAGCCGGTGTCCTGCGGTCTCGGGAAACGCACACGCCCGCCATGCATGAGCAAAGACCATGCCATTCGGGCGGGTATTTGACGGTGAGGCAATACGGGAGCCGCAATCAGCCCGCCATGGTCACCATGCGGCGGATGCGGCTCGCCATGGATTCGAGCGTGAAGGGCTTGGTGATCATTTCCATGCCGGTGTCGAGAAAGCCGTTGGCGCGCGTGGCCGACTCGGCGTAACCCGTCATGAGTACCTGAACCGCAAGTACGACCGGAACTTGCTGATGGCGCTGTTCCGGCTGTCGCAAGTGGGATATGTGACGCCATTGA
>NZ_JBSIPA010000256.1:0-9381 GCF_053574605.1 Caballeronia sp. M23-90
GCCCGCTGTCGAAAGACAGCGGGCTTTTTTTCTGTGCGTGTGAGCTTTGGCGCCTAGCGCGACATCATGTGGTGGCCGACGTTATGCATCACCCATAACGTTCCGCCGATCACGATCACCGCCACCAGAACGGTGAATCCGAACGCGACGACGTTCCATCGCTGCGATGACGACGTATTCATGTGCAGGAAGAACATGAGATGCACGAGGATCTGGATGAACGCGAGCACCGAGATCGCGATGATCGTTTCAGTCTGGCCCAACGCCTGTTGCATGACCAACCCGAACGCTGCGGCCGTGAGCACGACCGACAGAACAAAGCCGATGACATACGAGCGCACGCTGCCGTGGCCCGCGCCGGTATCGATTGATTGTGCGTGTGCCATTTATACGACGCTCGTCAGATAAACAAAGGTGAAGACGCAGATCCAGACGATATCCAGGAAGTGCCAGAATAGGCTCAGGCACGCGAGGCGTGTCAGATCGCGTTGGGTAACTTTCTTGTTGCCGATAACCTGCACAGCCAGCACGACCATCCAGATCAGGCCTGCCGTGACATGCAGTCCGTGTGTTCCCACCAGCGTGAAAAACGCCGACAAAAACGCGCTGGTGCCCGGGCCATAACCCTGCTGGATCAACAAGTGAAACTCGTGTATTTCCAGCACGATAAACGCCGCGCCCAGCAGGAACGTGACGCCGAGCCACGCCAGCAACGCAGTCTTCTTGCCCTTGTACGCGGCCAGCATGCCGAAGCCGAATGTGATGCTGCTGACCAGCAGGATCGCGGTTTCCAGCATGACCCCAGGCAGTTCGAAGACGTCCTTGCCTGAAGGACCTCCCGCGAACTGGTTTCCCATCACGGCGAATACGGCGAACAACGACGCAAAGATGATGCAGTCGGTCATCAGGTACACCCAGAACCCGAGGACCGTATTCGATGAACCGTGATCGTCGTGCGATTCCGACGAATTGAGTGAGAGGGTTTTAGTCAGCATTACAGTGCCTCCTGCAGATCGCGCGCGCGCGTTTGCGCCGGCGAGCCATCCATTCCGGCAACGGTCGCGGCGGGAATGGTGTAGTCGATGTCGGTGTCGTTGCTGCGAATGATCAGCGTGACGACCACGCCCAGCAATCCGGCAGCAGCAAGCCACCAGATGTGCCAGACCAGCGCAAAACCGATCGCCAGACTGAACAACGCGACGATCAGGCCGGCGCTCGTATTGCGGGGCATGTGGATATCGCGATAGGCCTCGCGTGCGTGACGCGTGCGGCCGCGTTCTTTCATGTGAGCGAAGGCGTCGAGTTCATGCACCACGGGCAGGACCGCGAAGTTATAAACCGGCGGTGGCGAGCTGGTCGCCCATTCGAGCGTGCGGCCGTTCCACGGATCGCCCGTGACGTCCTTGTATGCCGGCGAATTGCGCTTCACCACGCTGACCACGACTTGAGTAATCTGAAGCACCACGCCGAGCAAGATGATCAGCGCGCCGATCAGCGCGACGATCATGTACGGTTGCCAGCCCGGTGTGTCGTAGTGGTTCATACGGCGGGTTGCGCCCATGAAGCCCAGTACGTACAGCGGCATGAATGCGGTCCAGAAACCGATGAGCCAGCACCAGAACGCGCACTTGCCAAGCGTTTCGTTCAGCTTGAAACCGAACGCCTTCGGGAACCAGTACGTGAAGCCGGCGAAATAACCAAACACCACGCCGCCGATGATTGCGTTATGGAAGTGAGCGATCAGGAACAAGCTGTTGTGCAGCACGAAGTCCGCGCCGGGCACGGCCAGCAGCACGCCCGTCATGCCGCCGATGGTGAACGTGATCATGAAGCCGATCGTCCACAACACAGGCGACGACAACTCCAGGCGGCCCTTGTAGATGGTGAACAGCCAGTTGAAGATCTTCACGCCGGTCGGAATGGCGATGATCATGGTCATGATCCCGAAGAACGCATTCACGTTCGCGCCGGAACCCATGGTGAAGAAGTGATGCAACCAGACCAGCAACGACAGCACCATGATCGAGCACGTGGCGTAGACCATTGTCTTGTAGCCAAACAGCGGCTTCTTGGCGAACGTGGCGACGACTTCCGAATAGATGCCGAACGCCGGCAATACCAGGATGTACACCTCCGGATGCCCCCAAGCCCAGATCAGGTTCAGATAAAGCATGGCATTGCCGCCGGCATCGTTCGTGAAGAAGTGCATGCCGAGATAACGGTCGAGCGCGAGCAATGCGAGCGTTGCGGTCAGGATCGGGAACGTGGCGAGAATCAGCACGTTCGAGCACAGCGACGTCCACGTGAATACGGGCATCTTCATGTACGTCATGCCGGGCGCGCGCATCTTGATGATCGTGACGAAGAAGTTGACGCCGGTGAGTAACGTTCCTATTCCGGAAAGTTGCAAACTCCATAAGTAGTAGTCGACACCCACACCCGGACTGAACTGCAGCTCGGACAGCGGCGGATAGGCAAGCCAGCCCGTTTGCGCGAAGTCACCGATCACCAGGGAAACGTTGATCAGGATCGCTGCAACCGCCGTCATCCAGAAACTGAGCGAGTTGATGAACGGAAACGCGACATCGCGTGCGCCGATTTGCAACGGCACGACAATGTTCATCAAGCCGATCATGAAGGCCATCGCCATGAAGAAAATCATGATGACGCCGTGCGCCGTGAAGACCTGGTTGTAATGCTCGGGCGGAAGGAACCCGGGCCCGTTATAAGCGAGTGCGAGTTGCGTGCGCATCATGAGCGCATCGACAAAACCACGCAGCAGCATCAGTACCGCTACCACGATGTACATCACGCCAATCTTCTTGTGATCGACCGACGTAAGCCATTCACGCCACAAATAGCCCCACTTTCCGGACCACGTCAGCCCGACGACCACGGCCACCACGATGAGCGCCATGAACGCTGCCGCACCCATGATGATGGGCTGGTCGAACGGTATGTCCGCCAGCGTTAGTTTTCCCAGCAAATTTCCAAACATGACTTATCCCTTCGTACGGCAGATGGGGTCGGGTATGTTGCGAGCATGCCCGTTGTTGTATTTCGCGACGATGGTCTGGAACAGATTCGCGTCGACCTTCGAGAAGTACTGGACCGGTTGCTTTTCGGTCGGCGCGGCAACAGCGGCATAGTTCACGCCATCAAGCTGGCTCGGCGATGCCTTCACCTTTTTGACCCAGGCTGCGAACTCTTCGGGCGTGGTCGCGATGGCGCGAAACTTCATATCCGAAAATCCATGTCCGCTGAAATTCGCAGACAAACCGGCATAGTCGCCGGCATGGTCCGCGATCAGATGCAACTTGGTCTGCATGCCCGCCATTGCATAGATCTGACCGCCCAATTGCGGGATGAAAAACGAGTTCATCACCGAATCCGACGTGATCTTGAAGCTCACCGGGGTACCGACTGGAAATTGAATTTGATTAACTGTGGCAATGCCAAGATCCGGATAGATGAAAAGCCACTTCCAGTCGAGCGCAACAACTTCGACATTGATTGGCTTTACCTCTGATTCCAGCGGCTTATAAGGATCCAGTGCATGTGTACTCTTGTAAGTCAGAATACCGAGATAGAGAATGATCAGTGCAGGCACCAGCCAGATCACAATCTCGATCTTGGTCGAATGCGCCCATTTCGGTAAATATTCAGCGGAAGTATTCGACGCCCGATACTTCCATGCAAACAGCAGCGTCAGGAAAATAACCGGTACGACCACGATCAGCATGGCGTACGTGGACGTCAGAATAAGATTCTTCTCAGCCAGTCCGATGCTGCCTTTTGGATCGAGAAGATCCATCTGGCCGCCGCAACCTGACAGAAGAAGAGCAGGGAAAATTGCTAACCGCTTGCAAAACCCCGACCCGGATTTTTGTTTCATACCTTGCCCGATTTCAACGTTTTTGAGATATTACGTTTTAGACTTTCAACTAGTCTCGGGAGAAGGGTAGCGCGATTTCAAGGCCCGGCTTAATCCAACTTTTTCTAAAAATATTTTGTGTTTTCTTTGGTGCGTCTTATTGTCGCGTTTATTATTCTTCATTCGCATTGAAACCACTCCCTTATCATCGCGACAAAAGGGAGTGTTAATTATTTGGGATAATCAGGCTCAATGCACCGCCTTCTTCACTTCAAGAAAAGCCCAGGCGTCCATGATCCTGTGCGCGACGAGAAAGTGACTGTTCTTCCTGTTGTGTTACGAATGCAGAGGGCTCCCTCCGTCGCCCCGGCCGCTTTCTGGTCCGCAATGTACGAGCTGATGTCGTTTTGCCTGACCTGCCGAGCGCTATCGAGGTAGATACCGCCAATACCGTTCATGCTGCATGCCGATGCCGCAGGCAAGTTGGCCGAGTCGTCCCAGTTCGTTGATGCAGAGTAGAGACTGAGCATGACCGCGCTGGAATCGGTCACGTTACCGCCGAAGGTCTGAATAGTGGATGCTGCATAAGGAAAATCGTTGAGATCCTTGGGTATTGGAAACTTCATCAAAACAATGTTGCCGGGCGCCGCAGCTAACGTCGTGTCCGCCGGGTGAGCGGTGCCGTCGCTATCGAGCTGGACGTTCGCAGTAACGGCAGAATAATAGACAGGAATGCTGGTGTCGCACCCGCCGGAGATGACGTCTTTATTCATGCACATATCCGTCAGATATTGCATGGTCTGCGTGTGCCATGCACTGATGAAATCGCCGTGAGCGGTGTACATGCTTCCCCATTGCGGCACCCATTGCCCGTTCTCGAACACCGGGTCGAGCGAAAGCTGAGCGCTGGATAAATCCGGATCAGTTCCGAGGTTATACGCGAGGTTGAATTGCAACTCGGGGATCTTCACCGGATAGGCACTCGGGCACGTGCCGTCGCTGTTTCGATACGCTACGTTGAGGTCACCTTTCGCAGCTTTCATGAGGTTGCTCATTCGCGTCGCCCTGTTGCTTCCCAGGATCGGCTTCAGCGTCTTTCCATCCCAGCAATCCGGAAAATGCACACTAATATTCAGTTGGGTTGCCGCACCGGGAGTTTTAGACGGGCAACTCGCCGGCATCGATGTTGTGTACTGACCGCCCGTGCACAAGAAATTCACATGCGGGTTCGGCCCTGTGCCCATGTGATCTCCCGCCAGCATCTCGAGTCCTGGCGGAATTGGCTGAACAGGCACCACTGGCTGATCATTAAGGTAATAGGTTTTCTGATACGTTGGGAAGACAATGCCTGACTTTCGCTTCAATTGCGGCGCCCAGTACGCGGAGATATCTGCCGTCGAGTTGCAGGTCGTGACTTTGTTATTGTTCAACGAATCGTAGGTGGTGTATGCGTTCGTATTTGGATTTCCGAAAAACTCATGAACCATGGCTTCGCCCGGTTTCCCGGGATAAACGATCGCATCATCCGGCAACGTATGAGAGTAATTGCATTGGACATCGAATCCACGGGCATTGACTGCACCAGCGGCAAGCATGAGGATGATCCAGATGACTGATTTTAGCCTCTTTTGAATTTGAAGTGGGTGGGTTTGGCGGGTCAAGGGCGGGCGTGAGCCCGGCGCAGCGAACCCTTGAGGCGCGCTCACCCAGTAAGATGAGTCATGGGTGATTGCGGCAGAATGCGGGAATCACCCATGTAAAGCCAATCTGCTATGACGAATCAATTGTTCGAATCCGCCCTCGGTATCACGGCTCCTTGGTATGTCCGAAGTGTTGACTTCGATGCTGCTCAGCGGCAGCTCAACATCGCCGTTGACTTCGTTGCAGGCAGCCGATTTGGCTATGCCGGAGTTGCCGGCGAGCATCCCGTGCACGACACGCAAATCAAGCGCCTGCGGCATCTGAATTTCTTCCAGCACGAGTGCTTCCTCGAAGTGCGAGTGCCCAGGGTGCGCCTGCCCGATGGTTCAGTGCGTTTGGTTGCGCCAGGTTGGGTGGGCCAGCTCAGCGGCTTTACATTATTGTTCGAGGCGCTCGTGTTGATGCTCGCGCAGCAGATGCCGTTCGCCGCCGTTGCACGCGCGGTCAATCTGTCGTGGCATCGAGTACATGCCATCTGTTCGCGGTATGTGGAGTTGGCGCTCGCGGCGGCCGACCTGTCGGGTGTGACGGCGGTGGCGATTGACGAAACCTCGTACCGTCGCGGTCATGAGTATCTGACGCTGGTCGCCGACATGCAGGCGCGGCGGGTTGTGTTCGTCACCACAGGCAAGGATGCTAGCACGATAGAGCGCTTGGCCACCTACCTGAGCGAACACGGCGGCTCGCCCGGGCAAGTGAGCTCGGTTAGCATCGACATGTCACCGGCTTTCATCAAGGGCGTCAATGAACATCTCCCCGAAGCGCGAGTTACCTTTGACAAGTTCCACGTCGTCGCCCACGCGTCCAAGGCGCTCGACGCAGTACGTCGGCAGCAGCAGAAACTCGACCCTCAGCTTAAAGGCATGCGTTGGACGTTGCTCAAGGACGCCGACAAACTGAACCTCGCGCAACTGACTGACCTTGAGGCGTTGGTCAGTCAGTACACAACCAATCGCACCGCGCGCGCCTGGCTTTACCGAGAACAATTGCGCGACATTCTCGAGCGCAAACAAATCAACGTCGTCTCCGACATGCTGCACCAGTGGTGCACCAACGTCATGCGCTCCAAGGTCGAGCCCATGAAGGATGTTGTGCGTTTGGTTCGCAGACACTTCTATGGAATCGTTGCCTGGACCCAGACTCGTCAGACCAACGGTTTCATCGAGGCCATCAACGGCTTGTTTCAGGCAACAAAGCGCAAGGCTCGTGGATATG
Organism: Caballeronia sp. M23-90; assembly: GCF_053574605.1. Taxonomy (NCBI): domain Bacteria; kingdom Pseudomonadati; phylum Pseudomonadota; class Betaproteobacteria; order Burkholderiales; family Burkholderiaceae; genus Caballeronia; species Caballeronia sp. M23-90. The sequence goes on from NZ_JBSIPA010000256.1 coordinate 6,791, forward strand.
CACGCTTTGAAACCATGCGCACCGTCTTGTTTCTCATTGCCGGAAAACTTAACTTCGCCGCGTTCAACGCGCATGCCCGCTGAGCCGCATTACCCACTGAGTTCTCAAAAGAGCCTGATTTTATTTTCATGAACGACTCCTGATGTAGATAGAGAAACACTGACTCGAACTGTTTCTGCGCGTTATTTTATTAATCAGCACAACTACTTTATTTGCGAAATCAACGTTAATCGCTGACGTGATTTCGCATTCCACACGACAGGGAAATGAACGACGAATGGACTCGCCGACAAAAGTGGCGAGTTAATTAGATCTAATGACTTTTCTGCCGGCAAATAATAAACCCGGCTCATGACTTTCGCCATGCCGGGATTTAAATGCAGCCTTGGAATTTGAAACTTGGTGAACCTATCGTGTCGATGGGTTCACGTTGACAACAGAGCTTCCGCGGCCGAGACCCGAAGGCTCAGCCGCGGTGCTTCACTGCCCGCTTACGCCGGCAGCGGAGAAGCTCCGTTACCTGGCGACAAACGCTTGGCCATCGTGGCGGCATAGCGCGGCGCCGAGTTACCCACGACAATGTGGAAGGTATCGGCGGAAACCCACGCTACATCGAGCGTCGACAAGCGCTGACGATCAACCGACGACGGATCGCGCACGACCACGCGCAGACGCGTGGTAGCCACGGCGTCGAGCGAAGCCACGTTCGTTGCGCCGCCGAATACGGCAAGCCAGCGCACCGGATCCGGATCGAGCGGACCTTGCTCGGCGGCAGAAACCGAAGCCAATGGCGCGGCTTCACTGGCAGCGGGCGTGGACGAAGCCGGCGTCGCACCGCGAGTCGACGAGCGCTCGAGTTGGGTACGGATTTCATCGGAGATGAGATCGGCTTCCGGCCCGATGATGACCTGTACGCTCGTCGCGCCGCGCTTCAACACGCCGCGTGCACCGATTGCCTTCAGTTGCGGCTCCGAAACCTTCTCTGAATCCACCACGGACAAACGCAGACGGGTCGTGCAGGCATCGACGAGCGTCAGGTTTGACGCACCGCCCAAGGCCGCGATGTAACGCACAGCGCGCGGCACCGTTGCGCCGGCCGTCGGCGAGACAAAGCCCGTGTTGTCGAACGATTCGACTTCGGCGTCCGTCGTTGCGGGCTCGCGACCCGGCGTTGCCATGTTGAACTTGCGGATGAAGAAGCGGAACAGGCCGTAATAGACCAGACCGTAGACCAGGCCGATAGGAATCGCCAGCCAGCCGCGCTGCGACAGACCGTAGTTCAGCACATAGTCGATCGCACCAGCCGAGAACGTGAAGCCCAGGTGAATGCCCAGCGCCGAGCAGATCGCGAGCGACAGCCCCGTGAGCACAGCATGGATGGCGTAGAGCGCGGGAGCGAGGAACATGAAGCTGTACTCGATCGGCTCGGTCACGCCCGTCAGGAACGCGGTCAAGGCCATCGAGAACAAGAGGCCGCCCACCACTGCACGACGTTCCTTCGGTGCTTCGTGGAACATGGCAAGACACGCTGCCGGCAAGCCGAACATCATGATCGGGAAGAAGCCCGTCATGAAGCCGCCAGCGGTTTTATCGCCAGCAAAGAAGCGGTGCAGATCGCCCGTCACTGCTGCGCCGCCGCCCGGTGGCGTGTACGAACCGAACACGAACCATGCAAGCGAATTCAGGATGTGGTGCAGGCCCGTGACCAGCAGGATCCGGTTCAGCACGCCGAACACGAACACGCCGAGAGCGCCGGCGCCCGTCAGCCAGCCGCCGGCTGCATCGATAGCTGCCTGAATCGGCGTCCAGATATAGCCAAAGACGATACCGAGCACCAGACAGACGACTCCCGTGACAATCGGCACGAAGCGTTTCCCTCCGAAGAACGCGAGGTACTCAGGCAGCTTGATGTCTTTGTACTTGTTGTAGAGAAACCCGGCCACGCAACCTGCGACGATCCCCGACAGCACGCCCATGTTGAGCTTGTCGTTGATGTCTTTCATCACCGCGATTTCGATCAGGTAACCGATCGCGCCAGCCAGGCCGGCGGTACCGTTGTTGTCTTTCGCAAAACCCACTGCCACGCCGATGGCGAACAAGAGTGGCAGGTTTGTGAAGATTGCATCGCCTGCATCGGCGATCATCTTGATGTTGAAGACATCCGGCTGGCCGAGGCGTAATAGCAGCCCGGCCACCGGTAGCACGGCAATCGGCAGCATCAGCGCGCGGCCGAGACGCTGCATTTTTGCAAACAGGTTAGCGTCCATCGAATTCTCCAAAGAAAGTGTCTTGTCGTTGATCGTGAGGTGAAACGTGTTGTCGATCGATTCTTTTTACTAGTGAACGCGAAGCCTGGCAGCCGGAAGGACGTGTTAGTCCAGCGGCCAGATTTCGCGGCTTGCTGCTCTTACTGCCTGTGCCGATTCGAGCGCCAATGCATCGAGCGCGCGCTGACGGCACAGTGGGTAATCGAGTTTGCGCACGAGCGCCTTGATGCCGGGAACCGAAACCGGGTCCACCGATAATTCCGTCACGCCCAAGCCCACGAGCAAGGGCACCGCAACCGGATCGCCGCCCAGCGCGCCGCACAA
>NZ_JBSIPA010000257.1:0-9314 GCF_053574605.1 Caballeronia sp. M23-90
TTGGCGGGAACGGCGACACGCGCACGCTCGTTCGGCGCAGGGTTCGCCGCAAACGCGCCGCTTGCAGAATGGATCACGTGCGTTGGGGAGAGCATCAAGTCGGGGCTCGCCGGCGACCCGCAGCATCATCCCGAAGAAGTCTTCTCGAAAGACGGCTTGTCATTGCTCGAAGCCGATGCCGTCAACCAGGTCATGTTGCTTCGACGTTTGCTTCGCGAGGCAGGCCGCATTTAAGTGCATTGCGGCCTGCCTGTCCGTCGATCTATTGTCTTATCTGACTCAATACTGACTCAATACCCTATTAGTCGATGCCCTCCTAAAAGAGGGATTGCCTGTTAAATATCGTCGACCTATGTTTGAGTCATGCGCGGTACTCGCCGCGCATCCGGAATCACAAGCCGCTTGGGTAAATTTTGGTGCGGCCTCACCGCGCCGTTTTGCCGCCGCACGGTTTTCATCGTGCGAATGATTCAACGCCTTCAATAAAAGCCCGGACTGTCGCGCTCGCTGCGCACGATAGCCCGGGATCCGCTTGATCCAAACATTCCATATCACCGATGTCATAAAACACGCCGCAACAGGGAGCGCATGATGCTAAGCAGACCGGTCCGGACAAGCAGGGACATTGACGGTGTGTCGATGTCGGCGGAATTTCATCGGGATACCGGGCGCCTGAGGATCATCGGCGAAGGCGGTGTGATCGCCGAATGGTTCCCGCCCCACTCGTGGTTCGTGATTGCTTCGGTCGCGGGGTACAGCACCTGGGGAACGCGTCCTAACGAGAAAGACCTCGCCATGGTGATCCAGGACTTCGTACTGCAGCGAGACGGCGCTCGCGGGCTGGTGTTCAGGTGAACGTGCGGGAGATCAACGCGTGCGGGGCACGGTCCCGGTTCTGTTCGGCGCCCTGACAAGAGGACTTTCAGTGGTCCGCGTGCCGTTGGCTCTCATGCTGCTGATAACGCCGTCTGTTCCCTTGCTCAAGCCCGTGCTCGTTTGAGGATCATTACCGGCGGCATTTTCCGTAGGAGCGGAACTGCGTGTGAGCGATGAGTTTGCGGCATCGCCCGGAGCCGCGCTTGCCTGCGCATGAACCCCCGCCGATGTGCCCGCAATCAGCACAGATATAAAAATCTTCGCTGCGACTTTCATCATTCACTCCACTCGTGCGCCGGGACACGCAACATCCCTTCAATCTTATGAGCCACTCAAACGCGCTACGTTCCCGGGTAATTGTCTCTTTAAATTACAGTGCGTCGCGCATGTCCGCGAAACTCCCGCGCGTTTTCCCTCGGATTCGGTAACGGCAGTTCCGCTGTAATATCGAATGAGCGTTGGGCGCGGAAGGTGGTACACGCAGTAGCGCCGGCGTTTTTCGAACGCTAATAAACCTATTGGAGACGCACATGGCAAAGCCCGAGTACGCCGACCCGTTTAGTCAGTTTGCCGCAATGTTCCAGCAATACAAGCTTCCCGGATTCGATGTCCAGGCAATCCTCGATGCCCGCCGCAAGGACGTCGAAGCGCTGGCGGCCGCGAATCGCGTCGCATTCGGCGGCATGGAAGCGCTACGCGACAAACAGCTCGAAATCCTCCGCCGGGCGCTAGGCGATTTCCAGACCATCGCGCAGGAGTTCGCTACGTCGCCGGCGAAAGCCGCAGCCAATCCGACCGAGGTCGTACAAAAGGCGCTGCATCAGGCGCTTGCCGACATGCAGGATATCGCACAGAAAACGCAGCAGGCACAGACCGAAGCGTACGCGATCGTGACAAAGCGGATTGAAGAGGCGGCAAAGGAACTGAAGTCATCGATGGAGCAGTCGAAATAGCCTGCATCATCTTTCAGGCTGACAATAAAAAACGCCCCTCGGATTTTCATCGCGAGGGGCGTTCTTACTTCTGAAGACTCAACTGCCGTGCTTCGATTACAGTGCTGCGTCCTTCAGCTTCTTCAGCGGGCGCACCTTCAGGCGCACCGATGCCGGTTTCGCCGCAAACCACTTGTCTTCACCCGTGAACGGGTCCTTGCCAAAGCGCTTCTTCTTCGCCGGCACGTCTTGCGCAACGACCTTCAGCAAGCCCGGCAGCGTGAACTCCTTGGCACCTTTCTTGTGAATCGATGCGAGCAGCGTTTCTTCGAGTGCCGCGAGCAATGCCTTCGCTGCCTTCGGCTCGACGCCCGAGCGTTCTGCCAGATGAACAGTCAGCGACGCCTTGGTGAACGAGTCCTTGATGGGTTTCAGCGGCGTGGCCACAACTGCTTTCTTGGCTGCAGGCGCTGCTGCCTTCTTTGCTACCGGCGCTGCTTTCTTGCTTGCGGCCGTCACTTTCTTGGTCGCCGGCGCTGCTGCTTTCTTAGATGCCGGAGCTGCGGTTTTCTTCGTGGTGGTTGTTGCCATGAGTGCCTCGCTTATAGTCAAAAGTTGCCCAAGACCTTTGCCTTTGCGCCGTCACCGACTAACGCAAAGGTACAAATCCTCGGGTTGGGCGCCAGCGTAACAACACCGCCTTCAAGACGCAACATCTCAGACCATAAATTAAAGGGTTTTTTGCATGAAAGTCACGAATCCGGGTACCTGTACCTCACTTCATTGACTTGGATATGGAAAAACCTTGTTCAAGAGCACCCATGACGTTCTTTGGCCGCTGTCTTTAGCTCTTCTCTCAAGTCGCTTTTGAAGACTTCGTATCGATACGAAATGGTGCCTCTCGCGTGCCTCCACTTCATCGGCACTTTTGCAAATCAGGCGCTCATGGCATAGTGCGGCCACATCCATTACAGGAGGTCCCAATGCCTACAATCGAACAGCTTCGCGTCAAAATAACGAAGCTACAGGTTCAGGCTGACGCGTTGATTGCAAAAAAGATGCAAGCGGCAGTCGATCAGATTCGAAACATCATGCTTGAGCACGGCCTGACAACCGAGGACATCGAGAAGAAAGCAAAGGCCCTGCGCAATGCAAAAGCGGCCAAAGGCAGCGCGGCGAAAACACCCTTGAAAACAAGGCGGAAGACGGCAGGCAGTCTGCCGGGCAAGGGCGCGGCCAAGTATCTTCATCCGAAGACGGGCGCAACCTGGACCGGACACGGGCGTGCACCCGCATGGATTGCCCAGGTCAAGGACCGTTCGAAGTTCCTGATTGCGGAAGGCGCTGCCGCGGCAGATGCCAAGGTCACGCAACCGGGCGCGGCACGCAAGAACGTCAAGGCAAAGTCTTCTGCCACGAGCGGCGCAACAGCGAAGAAAGCGGCGAAGAAAGCGGCCTTGAAACCGGCCTTGAAACCGGCCAGGAAAGCGGCAGCAAAGAAAGGCGTCGCGAAAAAAGCCGTAGCATTGAAGAAAACCGCGCCGGCGAAAAAAGCAGCGCGCAAACGCGCGGCAGAAGCCGTGGCCGAGAGCCAGACAACGAGCTAAGCAAGTCTGCACGGCAGGCGATCGGGGGCACCAGCCCCCGTCGGTTGGTCCAGCATCGAATGCTTGCTCGCTCGACTCTCAGCTGCACGCGACGCTTTCAAATTCAAAACGAATCCCCACTGGAGCTTATATGGAAGCCGACGCAAAGGCATCCGGAAGCAGCGTGCCGACAGCGCCGAGCACCAAACTTACCGCCGATAAAAACGCGTGGAAGGCGCTCATCGCCTCGGCAACCGGCTACGCGATGGACGGCTTCGATCTGCTCATCCTCGGCTTCATGCTGCCCGCCATCGCGCTGGAATTGCATCTGAGCACGCAGCAATCCGGCGCACTGGTGACGTGGACGCTGATCGGCGCGGTCGCGGGCGGTATTGTGTTCGGCTCGCTGAGCGACCGCTATGGCCGGATTCGCGTGCTGACGTGGACCATCGTGCTGTTCGCGGTCTTCACAGGACTGTGCGCGTTTGCAACGGGCTTCTGGGATCTGCTTGCGTACCGGACCATCGCGGGGATCGGGCTCGGTGGCGAGTTTGGTATTGGCATGGCATTGGCGGCCGAGGCGTGGCCCGCGAAGTATCGTGCGCGGGCGTCGTCCTACGTTGCGCTGGGATGGCAGACAGGCGTCCTCGCCGCGTCCTTGCTGACGCCGCTGCTGCTGCCGCATATTGGCTGGCGCGGCATGTTCCTGCTTGGCGTGGCGCCGGCGGTCATCGCGTGGATGGTCAGGAACTCGCTGCATGAGCCTGAGGTATTCGTGCGAAGTGCGATGAAACCCGAGCGCCGCGCCAACGCTTTCAGACTGCTTGTCGCGGATGCCGACACGACGCGCGCGAGCATCGGAATAGTGATCCTGTGTTCTGTCCAGAACTTCGGCTACTACGGCATCATGATCTGGCTGCCGACCTACCTTGGAAAGACGCTCGGCTTCGGCCTGACCAAGTCGGCGTTGTGGACCTCGGTGACCATTGTCGGAATGATGATCGGCGTTTATCTCTTCGGCCAACTTGCTGACCGCATTGGCCGCAAGCCGACCTTCCTCCTCTTTCAGGCGGGTTCCGTCGTGATGGTCATCTTCTATTCGACGTTATCCACGCCGGGCGCCATGCTCTGGGCCGGTGCGGTGATGGGACTCTTCATCAACGGGATGATCGGCGGCTACGGGGCGCTGATTTCAGAAGCCTATCCGACCGCGGCTCGTGCGACAGCGCAGAACGTATTGTTCAATATCGGACGGGCGGTCGGCGGATTCGGGCCGATCATCGTGGGCGGACTGGCTGCGTCGTATTCGCTGCAAGTCGCGATTGCATCGCTCGCGGGCATATACGTGCTCGATATGCTGGCGACGGTTTTTCTCATTCCCGAGCTGAAGGGCGTGGAACTCGAATGAACCAGTGCATTATTTGAATGCTCATTTGAATGCATAAGCGACGCCTGCGCCATACGTGATCTGATTGCGATTGCCACGCTGCGTCACGATAGGACTGTCCGCCGCCGAACCCGAGATTCGCTGGCAATAGATCATCGCGCCGCCGAACCAGTGTTTGTCGAATTGATAGATTGCAGCGAGCCATCCTGTCATCTGTTCCAGTCCGCCTGAAGGACTGAACGCGGGCAGCCCGCTGCGCGCCGAATCTTCCTGTGTGACACCGAAGTAGACCTGGTTGAAGCCCTGGCTGACCCAGCTCGCGCCGACGCCCACGCCGGCGAAAACCCGCCGGTTCAGCGGCATCCAGAAGCTGCCATTCACAGAAACGCGCGCGCCCGTATAGACGATGCCCGCGTTGGTCACGACCGTCACCGACCCGCGCAGCCGGTACGGCACCGTCCCCAGATGCTCGTACTCGTAGCCGACGAACCCTCCGCCTTCGACCGTGGTGTGAACTTCGTGGACCTGGGAGACGACCGGGTCATCGACATTACTGCGCCCAAGACGAAGCGATATGGCCGGTCCATATTGCAGCCCGGTGATGCCGCCAAAATCGAATTGTGCGTACGGCCCATACAATTCGAACAAGCGCCCGCCATCGGTCACGTAGCGCACGCCCGGCACAACGCCGACAAATCGATCCTTGCCGCCCGCATAGTCGGTCGTGGAGCCGAGGCCGCCGCCAATCATGCTGGGAAGCATGCCCGGAAGATCGACGGCTGCGGCGTGGCTTGCATGCGCCACGATCAGTCCGCTAAGAAGAAAAGGAACCCGCAGGCCTGCGAGCATCGAGCGCTCGTTTCGCTTATTCATGGGCGATCCGTTGAATGAAGATCAAAGACCAGGAGAGCGCCACTTCCTGAAGCAAAGCGTGCATCGCCTTTACTTTCGTCAAGCGAGTATTTTCAATAAACGTGTTTGTGCCGTATTCGTTTCGCAACCGGAAAAACAGCGTGCGAACGGGATCGCTGACAAGTCAGTACATCAGCAGGTCAACGTAATCCGGCTAACCTGGTCGACCGATATCAGAAAGGTGAGGCGAACGCAATTGACGTCGAACACGCCGATGCGCTGCATGGAGGAAGTAGAAATTGATGTGGCCGTCAGGCGACCGCAGCACTTACGAAACAATATAGGAAGGCTCCAGCCGGATCATTCCGGCCGTGCTGAAGGACGCGGAGAATAACGGAATGCTTCAAGCTCGATGCGAAAAAGCACCCTTGATTCTGTTCCAGAGTGCAGCGAACCGGTGCGCCGAAGGTTCAGCCTGGGACAACGCGGCGTCGGGATAAGAAAGCCGTTCTTGAGGATGCCGCACTTGCGAAACGAGCAGGCCGATGTACATGGCGATTCTCCCAGCATGTTTTTTAGCACACGGCAATTGAAACGCGGCCGTGTGAACCGTACATCACGCGCAGTAGGCACATCCCTGTGCGTTCTTTAAACCAAGCATTCCGAACTATCTGAAGCTGATCGATTCATCCAAGCTGCGCGCGGTTCATCATCGATCGATCCGAAGGCGCCCTGTCTGACGCGGGAGGAAACACGCACCAGCAGCCATCGTCGTGACGAAAGAACAGCAGCGCGCGCAAGCCCCGCGGCAGCGCCGTTTCTACACATACATAACGCCGCCGCCCAACGCGCGTACGGCTGAATTCGGTGACGCGAACAGGTGTCGACAAACCTGGCGCAAGCCATTTTTCGACCTGGGTCCGCAGCGAATGCTCATGCGTGGATTTCATGTGCCGCTCCAACAAACGATTCCTGCCCAACTTCGTCCGCCTCGCTTGGCACGTCCGGCGTCTTCCGCCCGGCACCTTCAAGCGAGCTTTGCATCATCGTGCTGCTGGCGGAAGAAGCTCTCAGTGCGCTACACCGCGCGAGATTCCTCAAATCCGCCAACTGAGCAACAAGCTGTCTAGCCGTTCTGCGTTTCATACGCCCTCCCGCAACGCACCACATACCTCAGAAAGCACTTTAACTCTATGCCTCCATTACCCGTCGCGGTGTGACTTAGGCAAAATCGCAACAGTTTTTAGCGAGGTAGGCCCAGGGAAGGTTCAAATCGAAGACGTGCGACAGACGCGTCCTTTGAATGTTTATCGGCAGGCAGGAACCGGGACTTGAGGGAGACGGCGAGTTCCACCGCTTCTTGCTCAACGCCAGGCGAAGCGGCGGTGTGAAAACTCGCAGAAATCCTGCTTGGCTACGGGTTATCCCACCCCTACATTCCTCCGCTGTCATGCCGTAAATGAGTCAGGCATGGCGATCGGCAGCGCCCGACGCCCCACATATTCGTACACACGGTTCAACACAGGCGACGGCGGTAGACATGAATAAGATGACGTTGAATCAAAAGCTCGGATCGATGATCGCCGTGCTTTGGCTCGGACTTGTGGCGATTGGATTCATAGGAGCGTGGCAAAGCCGTTCTGCCACACTCGATGACCGGCGCGACCAATTGAAAGCGCTGGTGGCGCAGGGCGCAAGCATGACGGCGCATTTCCAGAGCCTCGCCGCAAACAAGACGATCTCCGAAGACGAAGCGAAAAAGCGCGCGCTCGATGTCCTCGCTTCCATGCGATACGGTACCGACGGCTACATCTCGGTCAACGACTCGCGCCCCGTCATGATCATGCATCCGATCAAACCCGCGCTGAACGGCCAGAACCTGGCCAACTTCGCCGATCCCGACGGCAACAAACTGTTCGTCAATATCGTCACCGCGGGTAATTCGACGCCCGAAGGCGGTTTTATCAGTTACCTGTGGTCGAAGCCCGGCAGCGAAAAGCCGGTGCCGAAGATCAGCTTCGCCAATCACTTCGTGCCGTGGGACTGGTACATCGTGACCGGCATGTACACCGACGATATCCAGAGAGCCTTCTACGCGAGCGCATTGCGCTGGTTCGCGATCACGGCGGTGCTCGGCGTGCTGGCGTCGCTCGTCATGTTGCTGGTGTTGCGCAGTATCAAGCGTGAACTCGGTGGCGATCCGTCCATTGCGGTCAGCGCGGCGCAACGCATTGCACGCGGCGACCTGACCACGCATGTACCGCTTGCCGCAGGCGATTCACACAGCCTGATGTACGCACTGAGCGAGATGCAAAGCGGTTTGGTCGAGACCGTATCGCGGGTTCGTGCCGGAACCGAGAATATCAACGTGGGGGCATCGGAGATTGCTGCAGGCAACACCGACCTGTCGCAGCGCACGGAGCAGCAAGCCGCCGCGCTCGTGCAGACGGCATCGAGCATGGACGAGATGACGGCAAACGTGAAGCAGAACGCCGATAGCGCCACGCAAGCGGCGAAACTCGCGGGCGAAGCCGCCGATGTCGCCCAGCGCGGCAGCGGCGTGGTCGAAGAAGTGATCCACACCATGACGCGCATCACCGAAAGCTCGAAGCAGATTGGCGACATCATCGGCGTGATCGACGGCATTGCGTTCCAGACGAACATCCTCGCATTGAATGCAGCCGTTGAAGCGGCTCGGGCAGGCGAGCAAGGACGTGGCTTCGCGGTCGTGGCGGCGGAAGTGCGCAGCCTCGCGCAGCGTTCGGCGACGGCTGCGAAAGAGATCAAGGCGCTGATCGGGACGTCGACGGATACGGTGAAAGAAGGGGCGTCGCTGGTATCGAACGCGGGCGCGACGATGGGCGAGATCGTGAGCTCCGTGCGTCGCGTGAACGAGATCCTCGATGAAATCAGCCACGCTTCCAACGAGCAAAGCGCGGGCATCGAACAGGTGAACCGTGCGGTGGGCGAGATGGATCAGGTCACGCAGCAAAATGCGGCGCTGGTTGAAGAGGCAGCGGCCGCGGCGCATTCACTGAAGGATCAGGTCGATGTGCTGCGCGAAGCGATCGGAAGTTTTTCGCTGCCGGCTTGAAGGTAGTCTGGACGCGAGCTTCTGGTGCTGGTCACGTCCAGAATCCCCCGTGCACGACGGCCGCTTCATCTTCAATAAGCGGCCCGACCACGCTCACCTTCCTCTGCCCTCGCGCGAACACCTCGCGGCATGGCAGCGAGAAGGTCGGGTTTTCCGGATGAGCGCCGGTAATCTCGAGCAAACGCCGCTCGGACATTGCATACACGACACGCCCAATATTGCACCAATAGATCGCGCCCGAACACATGCAGCACGGCTCGGCATTCGTATAGAGCGTGCACTTCAGCAACTGCTCCGGCGACAGTTCCTTCGCCGCCTGCGCGGCGGCGCGCAACTCGGCATGCTGCGTGGGGTCGCCTAGCGGTGGCATGGAATTGTTGCCCGCTTGCCCGACGATCCGGCCATGTTCGTCGGCTATGAGCGCGGCGAACGGATGCCGTCCATCACGTCTCGACTTCTCCGATAACGCGATCACCTCGCGCAGCAGCGCCATGTCCCGTTCGTTTGCATTTGTATTTGTATTTTCGTTCATGGTGTCCTTTCCTTTAGCCGCGTATTGGATGATCGAGGAAAAAGCGCATCATGGC
>NZ_JBSIPA010000258.1:0-9299 GCF_053574605.1 Caballeronia sp. M23-90
TCCACGCCGGTCAGCGCAAAGGCCGCCGGCGCCGAGACGAATGAAGCAGCGACAAAAACCACGGAAACAGCGAAACGGCGCGCAACCTGCCGCGCCGCCGTTGTGTCAGGCATCGATCTCCCCGACCTCCTCGGCGCGGTGACACGAGACGTGCCGCCCATCAACGAAACGCAGCGCCGGTTCTTCCACGCGGCATTTATCGATTGCATACGGGCAGCGCTGATGAAATGTGCAACCTGATGGAGGGTTCAGCGGCGACGGCATTTCGCCTTGCAGCCGGATCTTGATGCGCCGGTCTTCTTCGAACAAGGCCGGTGTCGCCGACATCAGCGCGCGCGTGTAAGGATGCCGCGGCCGCGCGTAGATGGTTGCTTTGTCCCCAAGTTCGGCAACACCGCCAAAATACATCACCATGACGTCGTCGGCGATATGTTCCACCACCGACAAGTTGTGCGAGATGAACACATAACTCGTCCCGAACTGTTGTTGCAGGTCCATGAACAGGTTCAGGATCTGCGCCTGGATCGATACATCCAGCGCGGACACGGGTTCATCGGCGACGAGAATCTGCGGGTCGAGAATCATCGCACGCGCGATCGCCACACGCTGCCGCTGACCGCCCGAGAACATATGCGGATACCGCGCCGCATGTTCCGGCCGCAAACCGACGGTGCGCATCATGTGCGCAATCCGCTCGGCGCGCTCGTTCGCGGACAACTTCGTGTTGATCGCGAGCGGTTCGCCGAGCGTCTGCTCGACCGTCTTGCGCGGATTCAGCGACGCAAACGGATTCTGGAACACCATCTGCACGCGTTGCCGCAAGTCGGCGATCTTCGCGCGGTTCGCATCCGCCACATCTTCGCCATCGATCAACAATCGTCCCGACGTCGGCGCTTCGATCATCGTCAACTGACGCGCCAGCGTCGATTTGCCGCAACCGGATTCGCCCACCACGGCAAGCGTCTTGCCGCGCTGAAGCGAAAACGACACGCCGTTCAGCGCCTTCACCGTGCCTTGCGCGAACATGCTGCGCTTGACGCTGTAGTGCCTGGTGAGTTTATCGGCGACGAGAACCGTATCTTGAGTCGCTACTTGAGGAACTGCGTTCATTGCGCGCCTCCGTGTTCTGCCACGAGTTCCAGGTTCAGCGGCTTGATGCAGCGCGCGCGGACAGCCGGGTCGTTCGGGGCGAGTTGAAAGAGCGCCGGACGGGCCTTGCGGCAATCATCGACGGCGTATTTGCAGCGCGGCGCGAAAAGACATCCGACCGGACGGTCATCGCGGCCCGGCACCATGCCCGGCAACGCGGCAAGACGCTCCGCCCCGCGGCTGTGTTCAGGGATCGCGGCCAGCAATGCTTCCGTGTAGGGATGATGCGGCTCGCTGAAGATCGTCGGCACGTGATTCGTTTCGATAACCTCGCCCGCGTACATCACGGCCACGCGCTGCGCGACTTCCGACACGACCGCGAGATCGTGCGAGATCAGCACGAGCGCCATGCCGCGCTCCTTCTGCAGCTTCACGAGCAACTCCATGATCTGCGCCTGGATGGTGACGTCGAGCGCGGTCGTGGGTTCATCGGCGATCAGGAGCTTCGGGTTGCACGCAACCGCCATCGCGATCATCACGCGCTGGTTCATGCCGCCCGACATCTGGTGCGGGAAGGCATCGATGCGGCTTTTTGCATCCGGAATCCCAACCTGATCGAGCAATTCCAGGGTGCGCTGATGCAGCTTCGATCCCCGCAAACCTTCGTGGAGCCGGAGAACTTCCTTGATCTGATAACCGACCGTATAGCTTGGATTCAGACTGGAGAGCGCGTCCTGGAAAACCATCGCAATGTCCTTGCCGATGATCTTCCTGCGTTGCCGCGCCGAGGCCTTCAACAAGTCGATGCCGTTGAACGTGACCTGATCGGCGGTGACGATTCCGGGCGCGTCGATCAAGCCCATCAGGGCCATCATCGTGACGCTTTTGCCGGAACCGGATTCGCCGACAACCCCGACCACTTCGCCGGGTTTGACGGAGATATCGATCCGATCGACGGCGGGCAGGCCGTTGAAGCTGACCGCCAGATTGCGGATAGTGAGGAGATCGTCCATATCACGCCATCCGCTTGAGTTTGGGGTCGAGCGCGTCGCGCAGACCGTCGCCGAGCAGATTGATGACGAGCACCGAAATCAGGATGGACAGCCCGGGCATGGTCACGATCCACCACGCACTTTCGATGTAATCCCGCGCGGACGCCAACATCGCGCCCCACTCCGCCGCCGGAGGCTGAACGCCGAGGCCAAGAAAGCCGAGCGCGGCGGCATCGAGAATCGCGGAGGAAAACCCCAACGTGGCCTGCACGATCAGCGGCGCAGCGCAGTTGGGCAACACTTGCGAGAACATCAGCCGCACGGTGCCGGCGCCGGCCACGCGGGACGCCGTCACGTATTCGCGCTGCAACTCACCGAGCGCCGCAGCACGCGTCAATCGAACATAACCGGGCAACGCGACGATCGCGATGGCAAGCATCGTATTGACCAGCCCCGGTCCGATGATCGCGACCACCGCAACTGCCAGCAACAACGAAGGCAGCGCGAGCAGCACGTCCATGATGCGCATGATGGGGGTATCGGCCCATTTCTGGAAAAACGCCGCGATCAACCCGAGCACGACGCCCGGAATCAGCGCGAGCACGACCGAGACAAAGCCGATCCAGAACGACAACCGAGCGCCGTACATCAGGCGCGAGAGGATGTCGCGGCCGGCTTCGTCGGTGCCGAGGACAAAACGCCAGTTGCCGCCATCGAGCCACGCGGGTGGAATCTTGACGTTGTCGCGATACTGCTCGATAGGACTGTGCGGCGCGATCAACGGCGCGAAGATCGCGACGAAGATCAGGATCAGCACGATCGCGCCAGCCACGACCGCGCCACGGTTGCGCGAGAAGTTGGCCCAGAATTCGCGGCCCGCCAGAAAGCGGCCGCCGGGGATCGGCGCCAGCGCGCCAGGATTGTTTTGGATATCGGCCATCGGCTTACCTCGTATGGCGAATGCGCGGATTCAGCACGCCGTACAACAAGTCGACGATTAGATTCACGAGAATGACGAGCGTCGCGATCATCAGGATACCGCCCTGCACGACAGGATAATCGCGGCGGCTGATGGCATCGATCAGCCACTTTCCAACCCCCGGCCACGAGAACAGGGTCTCGGTCAGCACGGCGCCCGCGAGCAGCGTGCCGACTTGCAGGCCGATCACGGTGACCACGGGAATCAGCGCGTTGCGCAGCGCATGCACGATCACCACGCGTCCGGGCGCAAGCCCTTTGGCGCGCGCCGTGCGAATGTAGTCCTCGCGCAAGACCTCGAGCATCGATGAACGCGTCATCCGCGCGATCACCGCCAGCGGAATGGTGCCCAGCACAATGGTCGGCAGGATCAGGTGGCTGACGGCGGACTTGAACGCGCCTTCATCGTCGGAGAAAAGTGCGTCCCACAGCATGAAGCCCGTGCGGTGCGGAATGTCGTACTCCACCGCGATACGCCCGGAAACCGGCGTCCAGCCGAGCTTCGCCGAGAAGAACATGATGAGGATCAAGCCCCACCAGAAAATCGGCATGGAATAACCGGTGAGCGCGGTGCCCATCACGCCGTGATCGACAATCGTGCCGCGTTTCAACGCAGCCGCGACGCCGGCGGGCAAACCCACCACTAGCGCGAAGATCATCGCGCAGAAAGCGAGTTCCAGGGTCGCGGGAAAGCGGCCGAGGAATTCGCCCATCACGCTGGTGTTGGTGATGATCGACATGCCGAGGTCGCCTTTCAGCGCGTGTCCGACATAGTGGAAATATTGAACAGGAAGCGGCAGGTCGAGCCCGAGCCGCTTCATGGCTTCGGCGTGCATTGCCGGGTCCACGCCGCGCTCGCCCATCATGACTTCAATGGGATCGCCCGGGATCAGGTGGATGAGTGCGAATGCAAGGATCGTGATGCCGATGAACGTCGGGATCACCATGCCTATGCGTCGCAAAACGAATCGGAACATGGTTCGTCTCTTTGGGGAGGAAAAATGCGACCGGCGACGCGGGCTTGTGACCCTTGTCGCCGGACCTTTTCGACTAGTTATGTTTTTCGTGCAAGAAGCGTACCGCGCGAAGCTTACTGCATGCCCACGCCGTCAAAGCGCAAGTAACCCAGCGGCTCGATCTTCATGCCCGTGACCTTCTTGCTCGTCGGTTGATAAACGGTCGAGTGAGCGATCGGCGAGAAGGGCAGTTGATCAGCGAAAATCTGCTGCGCCTGCATGTAAGCCTGCGTGCGCTGCGCCTGATCGGACGTATTGCGGCCCTTGATCACCAGGTCGTTGAACGGCTTGTAGCACCAGTGCGAGAAGTTGCTGCCGTTGACAGCGTCGCAACCGAGCAGCGTGCCGAGCCAGTTGTCCGGATCGCCATTGTCGCCCGTCCAGCCGATCAGCATGGCGTCGTGTTCGCCCGCGTGAGCGCGCTTGATGTACTCGCCCCACTCGTACGACACGATGTTCGCCTTCACACCGATCTTCGCCCAGTCAGCCTGGATCATCTCGGCCATCAAGCGCGCGTTCGGGTTGTACGGACGCTGGACCGGCATGGCCCACAACGTGATCTCGAAGCCATTCGGGAAACCGGCCTTCGAGAGCAGCGCCTTGGCTTTGGCGGTGTCGTAGGACGCGATCTTCAGGTTCTTGTCATAGGACCACTGGGTCGGCGGCATCGGGGCGATCGCGGCTTGTCCTGCGCCCTGATACACCGATTCGATGATCGCTTTCTTGTTGATCGCCATGTCCAGCGCGCGGCGGACATCGACGTTGTCGACGTTCTTCTTGGTCACGTTGTAGGCCACGTAACCTTCGTTGAAACCGGCCGAGGAAGGCGTGTCGAGATTGGTATCGGCTTTCAGCGGGGCGATGTCAGCCGGACGCGGATAGCTCATGACCTGGCATTCGTTGCTTTTCAGCTTTTGCACGCGAACGGCGGCGTCCGGCGTGATCGAGAAAATCAGCTTCGAGATTTTGACCGCGCCCGCTTTCCAATAATCAGGATTGCCGTCGAAACGGATGGTCGCGTCTTTCGTATAGCTGCGGAAAATAAACGGGCCTGTGCCGACCGGCTGCTGATTGATATCCGATGCCTTGCCCGCTTTCAGCAATTGCTGGCCATATTCATCCGATTGAATCGATGCATATTCCATCGCCATATTCTGGATGAACGGAGCATTCACTTCTTTCAGCGTGAACTTGACCGTGTACGGATCGACCTTTTCGATCTTCGTGATCAGCTTGTCGAGTCCCATGTCCGTGAAATACGGGAACGATGCCGGATACGCCTTGCGGAACGGCTGGTTCGGGTCGAGCATGCGGTTGAACGTGAAAAGCACGTCGTCCGCGTTGAATTCGCGCGTCGGCTTGAAGAACGACGTGGTCTGGAACTTCACGCCGTGGCGCAGGTGGAATGTGTAGGTCAGGCCATCAGCCGACACATCCCATTTTTCCGCGAGGCCCGGCTCCACTTTCGTGCTGCCGCGCTCGAATTCCACGAGGCGGTTGAACACTGTGAACGTGTTAGCAGTGAAATCGGTGCCCGTGGTGTATTGGGCGGGATCGAAACCGGCCGGGCTGCCTTCCGAGCAGTACACGAGCGTTTTGTTGGGAATGGGTGCCGCATGAGCGACGCTCGCAGTCACGAGCGATGCCGCGATGGCGGCGCTGACGGCCATCGACAGATGGGCAGCTCGCAACAGGCCAATTTTCTTCATGTTTCCTCCAGGTCTTGTGCCGGCTAAAACCGGCGTAGCGCGATATTACTGAGCTTTGCCGGGGGGAACAAGGCGACGAAATTCCTTATCGGAATTTGCTTCAGCACGAGTTTCCGGCGTATCGGGTAAATGACTGAAAAGGCCGCGTTTTGCTTGTTTACCCCAAGGTATTCGAGGATTTCTGACGATTTGGCGCGTTTTTATTGGAATGCGCAATATCGCCGAAATATGGCGCCGCGGCGAATTCGGGCGCTACCGTAGCACGAAGAACCGGCCAGGTTAAGTTAACAATTTTGGTGGCAGTGACGGTGAAAGCGAAAGTGCATCAAGTTTCGTTATGCACAATGTTTCGATGTGATTGGATGCAAACGAACAATCTGGAGAACCGCGCGAGGAACGTCGCGCGGGTAATACTTGATTCCTACCGTCCCTGCAGCTTCAACCGCTCGCAAATCGTCTTGCTCGCAGCCGCGCCGTTCAGCGTATAAAAATGCAGCCCGGGCGCGCCTTCCTTCACCAGCCGTTCGCACAAACCCGTCACCACATCCAGTCCGAAAGCGCGGATGGATTCTTTATCGTCGCCGAAGCTTTCCAGGCGGCGTGCAATCCACTTCGGCATTTCCGCGCCGCACATCTCCGAGAAACGCATCAACTGCGAGAAATTCGTGATCGGCATGATGCCCGGCACGATAGGAACATCCACGCCCAGCTTGCGGGCGTCATCGACGAAACGGAAATACGCGTCCGCGTTGAAGAAGTACTGCGTGATCGCCGAATTCGCGCCCGCTTGCACCTTGCGCACGAAGTTATCCAGATCGGATTTCGGCGAGCGCGCCTGCGGATGGTATTCCGGATAAGCGGCGACTTCGATGTTGAACCAGTCGCCATGCTCGGCGCGAATGAAGCTCACGAGTTCCGACGCATATCGCAACTCGCCGACTTCGCCCATGCCCGAGGGCAAGTCGCCGCGCAACGCGACAATGTGCCGGATACCGTGCTCGCGATACCCGCCGAGAATCCCGCGAAGACTATCCTTCGATGACCCGATGCACGACAAATGCGGCGCCGCCTCGAGTCCCTGCTTCATCATTTCGAGGACGGTATCGAGCGTGCCTTGCTGCGTGGAACCACCCGCGCCGAACGTCACGGAGACGAACTTCGGATTGAGCGTCTTGAGCTGCGCGCCGGTGGCGCGCAATTTCTCGATTCCTTCCAGCGTCTTCGGCGGGAAGAACTCGAATGAGAGTTCGATCGGTTTCATGATGAAATTTAAACGGGCGCGCGAAACTGACGCGTTACCCGAAACTGCGCTGACCAAGAATCAGCGCGGACAGCAGCCAGGACACGATGCTGTACAGAATCGAGCCGAAGAATGCCGACCAGAAACCCGATACCTCGAAGCCCTTCAACAAGGAAGCGCACAGCCAGAAGCACAGCGCATTCACGACCAGGATAAAAAGCCCGAGCGTGAGAATGGTCACTGGCAACGTGAGCAGCACCAGGATCGGACGCAGGAATGTATTGATCAGTCCAAGCACGATCGCCACGATCAGCGCGGTGCCGAAACTGCGGATGTGAATCGATGGCACGAGGTAAGTGATGATCAACAACGCAAGCGCGTTGATCAGCCAGGTCAGCAACACGGACATCGATGGTCTCCTGGAACTTGAGGTCAGACGCGCATGGGTGAGTTGAACCCATGCGCGGACTAACGATTAATAGCGATAGTGATTCGGCTTGAACGGACCCATCTTGTCCACGCTGATGTAGTTCGCCTGATAATCGGACAGCACGGTCAGTTCAGCACCGATACGCCCCAGATGCAGACGCGCGACCTTTTCATCAAGGTGCTTCGGCAAGACATAGACCTTGTTTTCGTACTTGTCGCCGTGAACGAACAATTCGATCTGCGCGATCGTCTGGTTCGTGAACGATGCCGACATCACGAACGACGGGTGGCCCGTTGCACAACCCAGGTTCACGAGACGCCCTTCGGCCAGCAGGATCACGCGCTTGCCATCGGGGAAAATGATGTGATCGACTTGCGGCTTGATGTTTTCCCACGTGTACTGGCGCGTGGAAGCAACGTCGATTTCCGAGTCGAAGTGACCGATATTGCAGACGATCGCGTTGTTGCGCATCGCCTTCATGTGGTCGTGGCCGATCACGTGGAAGTTGCCCGTCGCCGTCACGAAAATGTCGGCTTTGTCGGCCGCGTATTCCATGGTGACCACGCGATACCCTTCCATTGCCGCCTGCAACGCGCAAATCGGATCGATTTCCGTGACCCACACCGTCGCGCCGAGACCGCGCAGCGATTGCGCGCAGCCCTTGCCCACATCGCCGTAACCTGCGACGACCGCGATCTTGCCCGCGATCATCACGTCGGTTGCGCGCTTGATGCCGTCGACCAGCGATTCGCGGCAGCCGTACAGGTTGTCGAACTTCGACTTCGTGACCGAATCGTTCACGTTGATGGCCGGGAACGGCAGGCGCCCTTCCTTTTCCATCTGATACAGACGATGCACGCCCGTGGTCGTTTCTTCCGTCACGCCCTGAATGTGCACGAGGCGTTTGGAATACCACGTCGGATCCACGTCGAGATGGGCCGCAATCGACTTGTACAGCGCGACTTCTTCTTCGTTTTCCGGCTTGGCGATAACCGAACGGTCCTTCTCGGCCTTCGAGCCGAGGATCAGCAGCAACGTGGCGTCGCCGCCGTCGTCGAGGATCATGTTGGCGAATTCGCCGTTCGGCCATTCGAAGATGCGGTGGGAGAATTCCCAGTATTCGTCGAGCGATTCGCCTTTGAATGCGAACACCGGCACGCCGCCCTGGGCAATCGCGGCCGCAGCATGATCCTGCGTCGAGAAGATGTTGCACGATGCCCAGCGCACGTCCGCGCCAAGAGCCGTCAACGTTTCAATGAGCACGCCCGTCTGGATGGTCATGTGCAGCGACCCGGCAATGCGTGCGCCCTTCAGCGGCTGTTGGGTCTTGTACTCCTCACGCGTTTGCATGAGGCCGGGCATTTCCGTTTCAGCGATGTTCAGTTCCTTGCGGCCCCAGGCAGCAAGAGACATGTCGGCGACGAGGAAATCCTGGTTGGTTTTTGAATCGAGAACTGCGGCGTTCATCACGCCCTCCTTTCTAAATGGAAACATAGAAATTTGACGTGAGCGCCGTTCGATGCGGTGGTTCAACAAGCGCTTGAATAACTGACCGCGCTGGTCGCTCCGTCCGATTGAATGCTTCGAGCCTGGCAGTTTTCCGGGGTGCTGATGGAAACCGTCGCAACGCTCCTCGAAGCGAGTTCGGATTGTAGCAAATCGGGATAGGACGCGGTTGTCGCGATTCGAGGGAATTAAAAGGGCAAGAAAGTCAGCAAGGGCGCGAGCAAAACCATGACAACGCCGGAAATCATCATGGTCAGACTGGCCACGACGCCCTCTTCGTTGCCGAGTTCGCGCGCTTTCGCCGTGCCCACCCCATGCGCTGCGGCGCCGAACAGCGCA
>NZ_JBSIPA010000259.1:0-9295 GCF_053574605.1 Caballeronia sp. M23-90
GCCGGTTCTTCGGTGTCAGCCGCGTCGTCGCCTTGGTCAGCAGCCGCTTTGGCGCCGCGCTTCGCCGCGGGCTTGCCCTTCTTCAGGCTGCGTTTAAGCAACTCCGACAAATCCAGAATCTCCGCCGATGACTTCCGCGGCTTGCCTTCCTCGACCTCGGACACTTCCTCCGTGTGCCCTTCCTTCACCTTCTTTTCGACGAGCGCCATGATGTCTTCGCGGAACGTATCGTGGTAATCGTGCGGATTCCACGAATCGCTCATGTCGTCTATCAGCCGCTGCGCCATCTCCAGTTCTTTCGGCGTGACGCCGGCTTTCTTCGGGTCTTCATCGGGTAGCTTGAACTGGTCGAAATCGCGCACTTCGTCGGCCCAGCGCAAGGTGTTGAGCGCGAGAGCCGGACCAACCGGAATCAGCGCGGCCAGGTGCTGCTTGTTATGCAGCACCACGCTCGCGATACCGACCTTCCCCGATTGTTTCAGCGCGTCGCGCAAAAGCGCGTAGACCTTTTCGCCCTTGCGGTCGGGCGCAAGGTAATACGGGGTGTCCAGCGACAGAAACGAGATGTCGGGCGCTTCGACGAACGCGAGGATATCGACGGTTTGCGTCGATTCTGGATTGGCCGAGCGGATTTCGGCGTCGCTCATCACGACGTATTTGCCCTTCTCGTACTCGAAACCGCGCACGATGTTGTCGCGCGTCACGTCCTTGCCTGTGTTCTTGTTGAACTGCTTGTAGCCGATGGGATCCATCGAGCGTTTATCGAGCAGGTTGAAGCCCACTTTCTCCGACTGCGTGGCCGGATAGAGCTGCACGGGGACGTGGACCAGCCCGAAGCTGATCGCGCCTTTCCAGATCATGTGTGGCATCGTGCTTGACCTTCCGACGAGCGGTTTATCAGCATTGCGGTTGACGGTTTTGGCCCGCGCCAGCGAGCGCGGACCGTCAACGCTCCGCAGAAAACGTGCCAGATGGGAAAGCGCCGTGGCGCCGTGGTTTTACTTGCGGCTTGCGCTCACGGTGAGCTTCGTACCGTCGCTGAGCGTCACCGATTTTTCGGCGCCACCGGTCGGCATCGTGAAATGTGTCATCTGGCTAAAGGAATTATCGGTGGGACATTGCAGTTTTTTGCCGGCTACAGTAACCGCCGTCGCGGCACGCGGCGTGTGGCCCTGGAAATTCATCTGGACATCGGCGTCACCGTTGCTCGCAATCACCGCCGCAAAGCGGATCTTCACCTGGCGCACCGTGACGCCGCTGGCGTTGCGGATGGAACCCACGTCCGGACAGGCGTCCGGCACGTTTTGCGCGCCGCCGGGAGGTTTGCTCTGCCAGGTGAAGTCATCGGTCTGGCCGGAGCGGATCGTGCGTGTTTCCTGTTCGTTACCCCACGCCTTGGACGCCATCTTGACCGTGTATTTGATCGGGCCGTCGTTGGCGACTTCGGACATCACCTTGATGCCGGGCGTTGCATGCGCCGACACCATACAAAAGCACAGCGCGAATGCCGTACCCGCAGGCCGGCAAAACTGAGCGAAACCCGAACGATCGATCATGCGTTGCCCTCCGTTTGCAGCCGTCACGCGAGATGAACACGACGGCGCCGAGGAGGCTCGGACCGCGCGCGAGGCGCGTCCAGTCTAGCGCGACGCGCGCCGCGGGCTTCTCATGGGAAACCCGCGGCGCGCGCAGCGTGCAACGCAATGGCAGATCAGTTCAGACGGCGAATCAGAACCCTGTCATCACCAGCTTGCCGATCGCACGCCCTTCTTCCAGAAGGCGATGCGCCTCGCGCAAGTTTGCTGCGTTGATCTTGCCGAGATCACGGCCGAGCGTCGTCTTGATCGTGCCTGCGTCGATCAGTCGCGCCACTTCGGTGAGCAGTTTGTGCTGCTCGATCATGTCGGGCGTGCCGAACATAGCGCGCGTGAACATGAATTCCCAATGGAACGCGGCACTCTTCGCCTTCAGCAATTCGACCGCAATCGGCATGCTGTTTTCGACGATCGTGCAAATCCCGCCTTGCGGGGCGATGACCTCGGCAGCCGCGGGGAAATGCTTGTCGGTATCGTTGAAGATCAGCACGTAATCGACCTGCTCAAAACCCGCGTCCTTCAATTGCTTCGGCATGTCGCCGAAGTGATCGACTATATGATCCGCGCCCAGCTCGGTCGCCCATTTCGCCGATTCCGGCCGCGACGCGGTCGCGATCACCCTCAGTTTCGCCACTTTCTTCGCGAGCTGAATCCCGATGGAACCCACACCGCCCGCGCCGCCCACGACAAGCACCGACTTGCCCGCGTCCTTCCCTTCCGCCGATACCCCCAGCCGGTCGAACAACGCTTCCCACGCGGTGATCGTGGTGAGCGGCAACGCGGCGGCATGCGAAAAATCAAGCGATGCCGGTTTCTTGCCGACGATGCGTTCATCGACGAGATGAAACTCGCTGTTCGTACCCGGCCGGGTAATGCTGCCCGCGTAAAACACAGGGTCGCCCACTTTGAACAGCGTGACGTCCGGGCCGACCGCCTCGACTGTGCCCGCTGCATCCCAGCCGAGCACGCGCGGCGACTCCTCGACCTTGTCCTTCGGCGCGCGGACTTTGGTATCGACAGGATTCACGCCGATCGCTTCGACCTTTACCAGCAGGTCGCGTCCGGTTGGCGCGGGTTTGTCGATTTCGACGTCCATTAGCGATTCGGGGTTGGAAATCGGCAGGTAACGGGTCAGGGCGATGGCTTTCATGGATTAGTTCCTTCAAAGGTTTTCAGCTTCAGGCTGCAAGGTGTGAACCCGATCCTAGGGGCTTTCGGCTTCACAAAGAACCCAGCAATCGATAAAACATCTTCGTAAAAAAGACGAAAATTCGCCTGCAAGAGTTACCTGGAACGAACTCTTTCAGGGGCAGACGCCCGTTCCTGCGGGGATAACGCGGCCAGCAAAGCTTGCAATTTACATTTCTCCTGTCAACCCGCCCGATTATCTCAAATTCATTCGTGTTTTTAAAAACCTTCGATAAATCAGCCGTGGTAGCATCGTTCTCTATATTTATTGAGCGCGTGATTTGTTAAATTAATTAATCGATATTTTGATTTCAACTTGAATTATGCAAGACGAACAAAACACGCTTCACGCCGCTTTTACAGCGCACCAGCGCGGTGACCATGCGTTAGCCGAAGAACAGTACAAAGCAATCCTGGAAATTAACAAGCAATCAATTGCGGCATTGACCAACTATGGCGTCTTGCTAGCGCAGTTGAAGAGGTCCGCTGAAGCCCGTGACCGGTTCGAGGCGGCGCTGAAAATCACACCGAACGACGTTGGCTTGTTGAACAACCTTGGTCGATTGACGCTGGATCAGGGTGATATTGAAGCCGCTGAAAAGCTGTTCCGCAAGGCGTTTGCACGCAACAAGACAGACGTGACAACGCTTGGCCATATTGGATTGATCGAAAGCCGTTTATCCAATCTTGCTGAGGCGGAGAAGTGGTATCGGCGCGCGCTTGAGTTTGACGAATCAGCCGACTGGGTAAGTTACAACCTGTCGGTCAACCTGCTTGCACAAGGTCGCTTTGACGAAGGGTGGCCCTTGCATGAAGCCCGCTTTTCGAAGCGGTGGGATGCACGTCCCGTCAATGCACCGGAGTTGCCGTTTCCACCATGGCGCGGAGAAAATTTAGTCGGCAAATCGATTCTGGTCATTGGCGAACAAGGGCTGGGCGACGAAATCCAGACGGTCCGTTACGCAGCTTCGCTCGCCGCGGCCGGCGCAAGCAAGGTTACGTGGGCCTGCAAGCCCACGCTGGTTAGCCTGTTCGCGAGCATTGGAGAGGTTGATTTTCTTCCGTTATCTCCTGGCATGTCGGTAAATCGTCACGATTACTGGGTGCTCTCAATGAGTCTGCCGTACCGTTTTCATACGGCAGTCAGCACAATTCCGGAAACCGTTAATCCATATCTGCGCGCACCAATCATAAAAACCGGCGTTATTCCACAATGCGATACGCTGCTGAAAATCGGATTGGTCTGGAAAGGAAGCAAGCAGTTAAAGAACGATATCAATCGTTCAGCGTCGCTGGTCGACTTCAAACTCTTGCTGGAATTGAGCTCAATCAAAGCAGTTCATTTCTTCAGTTTGCAAAAAGGCGAAGGTGAAAGTGATGCGCGCGAGGCAGACGGTCGCGGAGAACTTGTCGATCTGAGCGGCGAGCTCCACGACTTTGCAAATACAGCGGCACTAATCAACCAGCTCGATTTGATTATCACGGTCGATACCGCGGTCGCCCATCTCGCGGGGGCCCTGGGCAAGCCGGTCTGGATCATGTTGCCTCACTTCGGAACTGACTGGCGCTGGATGACAAAAAGTGAAACGTCATCCTTGTATCCAAGCGCCCGGCTCTTCCGGCAGCCCCGGCCGGGTCGAGACTGGTCGAGCGTCATTGCTCAAATGCGTCGGGAACTCATCTCGAGGCCAGGTGCTTGAAGACGCTAGGCGCTGCGCGTCGTTGGCCACGCGAGGCGCGAGCGGCGCTTCCGCAGACCCACGAAAGCGAGCACGCGCATCTCGTGTTGCGACGTCGGCCAGCCGATACGGCGTATAGGCGGCAACACAATAGTCGGCCGCCCGCCTTACGGGGCGAGGGCGACAAGCCTGCGCACCGATGAATGCCGAACAAGCGGAGAATCAGAACCCCGTCGTCATTAACTTCCCGATCGCACGCCTTTCGTCCAGAAGGCGATGCGCCTCGCGCAGGTTCGCTGCGTTGATCTTGCGGAGATTACGGCAGGCGCTTCGGCATGTCGCCGAAGTGATCCACATTGTGATCGGCGCCCAGCTCGTTGCCCATTTCGCCAATTCCGGCCGCGTGATGCTCCCCGCATAGACGACCGCGTCGCCCATCTTGACCGAGCGTGATGTCCGGACCGACCGCCTTCACCGTACCCACCGCATCCCAGCTGCGCACGCGCGGCGACTCTTCGACCTCGTCCTTCGGAGTGTGGGTCCATCTTATGGACTTCCACCTCCGCGGAAAAATACGGTAATCGCTAAGAATCTTCTTCTGAATCGCGAAGATCGATAAACGAAAGTGAACTTCTAGGCCAACACATATAGGACTAGGCCAAAGTTCATCTCAAAGAAATGGGAATAAGAGTTTTCCGATTTTAAATAATTTTTAGCCCTCAGATTATTGCTAACGAGACATCGATATGGCCGCTAGACCGGCACGATCCGTAATTCGTGGGTGTACATTAAAAGCTTGCACATTCAGATTTTTGGGGGTACATTATTAATGCCAATCTCGTACAACGTGTTGAAGAGCGAGACGAACATTCGGGAGCGTGGGCTGTCTTTCGAGGCGGTCCGCGACCTGGATATGACAACGGCGCTGATTGTCGAAGACATCAGGAAGCTTTACGAGGAGCAGCGCTTCCAGGTGCTTGGCTTAATTGAAGGCAGGTTGCACATGCTGGTTTTTACTCCGCGCGGCGCGAAGATGCATGTGATCAGCCTGCGTAAAGCGAATTCTCGCGAGATAAACAGATATGAACAAGCAAATCAAAGAAGTTAAGGATCTGGCGCCGGAAGACAATCCGGAATGGGGTGATACCGAATTCGCCCGCGCGCGTCCGGCCTCGGATGTCCTGCCGGAGCTTTATGGCCAGGAACGCGCGCAGGAACTATTGCGCCCGCGCGGACGGCCCAAGCTCGAGAATCCCAAGCTGCCCGTCAAATTGCGGATCGATCCGGATGTGGTCCATGCGTACAAGGCACAAGGCGACGGCTGGCAAACACGCATGAACGCCGCGTTGCGCCATTACGCCATGTCGCACGGTCTGATGCGTTGAAGCTGCAGCGCGTCTGTCATTCCACCAGAACCGGCGCTTCCACAAAACCACGAAAGCGAGCACGCGCAGCTCGCAATGGTGCGCCGGCCAGCCGATACGCCGGAAAGCGCGCCACGAATCGTCCGATCGCGATTCGGGCCTCAAGACGCGCGAGCGACAAACCCGCGCACTGGTGAATGCCGAATCCGAACGCAAGGTGGCGGTTCGGCTCACGGGCGATATCGAATGTTTCGGCATGGTCGAATTGCTCCGGGTCGCGATTCGCCGCGCCAATGCACAAGGTTACCGGCGTCCCGCGCGGTACTTCAATGTCCGCGATCTGCGTATCCGCCGTTGCTATCCGGTTGCCGAGCTGGTTCGAACTTTCGTAGCGCAGGCATTCCTCAATTGCGCTTTCAATCAGCTCCGGCCGGGCCCGCAGCCGCGAGCGTTGCTCCGGCCACTGTGCCAGCAGGACAATGCCGTTGCCGATCAGATTCGTGGTCGTCTCGTGGCCTGCGTTCAAGATGAAGATGCAGTTATGCAGCAATTCGGCCTCGTCGAGCGTTTCGCCGTCGGATTCACTTTGGATGAGACGCGTCAACACATCGTGCTGCGGATCGCCGGGATTTCTCCGGCGGCGTGCCACCAGCGTCACCAGATAATCGATGAACTCCGTCACCGCGCGATTGCCCTTCTCGTGCTGCTCCACGGTGAGCGCCGGCTCCAGCGCGCCGAGAATCACGAGGGACCAGTCGCGCAGCGGCGCGCGTTCGTCGTGCGGGACATCGAGCAGATTGCCGATCACTTCAACCGGAATCGCCGATGCAAACTCGCCGATCAAATCGATCTCGCCACGCTCGGCGGCCTGATCGAGCAGAGCATCGACAAGCCTAACGAGGCCGGGTTCCATCGCGGCGATGGCGCGTGCCGTCAGCGCGCCCGCAATGAGCTTGCGCACCCGGGTATGCCGCGGCGGATCGTTGAAAACGAGGCTGGTCGTGTGATGTGCGAAAAGGGGACTGTCGGCGCCGTACTTCGGGCCGAACTCCACGGTCTTGTCCGAACTGAAGGTCTTCGGATCGCGATATACCGCCTGCACGTCTTTGTATCGTGTGAGAAAGAGCGAACCGTCCGGCATTCTCTTGATCGGCTCGGTGGCGCGCAACGCATCGTAGACCGGATAGGGATCGGCGTAGAACGCGGCGTCGAGCTGGCGCAGGTCGAAGGCGCGTGCGTGGTCGGTCGGGGTCATGCGGGTCTCCGTTATGTCATCTGACGTTCATGATAGCGGCGTGGCGCGTGCGTTCGCCATCGGTCGGGACCATTACAATGACGGTCTTTCGCCGCTTAATATCCCCTCCCGCCATGAACCTCGTCATCCAAAGCCTGGAACCGATCGCCGATACCCATCTGAAACCGCTCGCCGCCCTCGCCCGTTCGCGGCAAACGGAGCGCGCGGCCGCTGACGGCACGGTGTTGCGGTTGAGCGGCGCTGATCCGCTGCAGCGTCCGGACATCGATGCCTATTGCGGCACACATCGGCTGGATTACGCGTTCGTGGCACCGGACGCGCGACTTGCCGACTTCGGCCTGGTTGCAATGGACATGGATTCGACGCTGATCACGATTGAATGTATCGATGAAATCGCCGACTTCTGCGGGCTGAAAGCGGAGGTCGCGGCGATCACGGAAGCGTCGATGCGCGGCGAAATCAAAGACTTCAACGAGAGCCTGACACGGCGCGTCGCGCTGCTGAAAGGACTCGATGCAAACGCGCTGGAGCGCGTGTACGAGGAGCGCCTGCGCTTGTCGCCGGGCGCGGAAGTCATGCTCGCGGGCGCCCGCGCCGCCGGCCTGAAAACGCTCCTGGTGTCCGGCGGTTTCACGTTCTTCACCGAAAAACTGAAAGCACGCCTCGGCCTGGATTTCACGCGCGCAAACACACTGGAAATCATCGATGGGAAGCTGACCGGCAAGGTGACCGGCGAGATCGTCAACGCCGAAGTGAAAGCCCGCACGTTGCGTGAAACGTGCGCTCAGCTCGGGATTGATCCGAAGCGCGCCATCGCGATGGGTGACGGGTCGAACGACCTGAAGATGATGGCGGAAGCGGGGTTGTCGGTGGCGTTCAGGGCAAAGCCGGTGGTCCGGGAATCAGCGACGCTCGCGCTCAATTTCGTGGGACTCGATGGCCTGTTGAAACTCTTCTGAACGCCGCCGTTGGTTGTTCTCAGTCGCCCAGGCCGTCCAGCGCGCGCTCCAGATCCGCGCGCAGATCGGCCTCCTCCTCCAGCCCGATATACAAACGCACCAGCACGCCCTCATGCGGCCACGCGCCGGCGGTGCGCATCGACTTGATGTTGTACGGCATGGCGAGGCTGTTCGCGCCGCCCCAGCTCCAGCCAATCGCGAAGTTTGCCAGCGCTTCAACGAAGGTATCGATTTGCGCCGGGCTGTAGCGCTTATCGAAGACCATGGAAAACAGGCCGCCCGCGCCCGTAAAATCGCGCTCGAAGAACTCATGGCCCGGACAATCCGGCAGCGCCGGATGCAGCACCGCCGCGATTTCCGGGCGTGTCTTCAGCCAGCGCGCCAATGAAAGCGCCGTCCGATCATGCGCTTCGAAGCGGATTTTCATGCTCGGCAAGCTGCGCAACACCAGCGAACAATCGTCTGACGACACACCGATCCCCATGCGCATCCGCGCGGCTTTGATCCGGGCGTGGAGGGGTTTATCGGCGGTGATGATCGCGCCCATCAAAATGTCGCTCCCGCCCGACTGATACTTCGTCAGTGCCTGCACCGAGATGTCGACGCCGTGTTCGAACGGCTTGAACGCGAGGCCGGCGGAGTAGGTGTTGTCGATAGCGGTCAACACCTCATGTGCGCGCGCAACCTTCGTAATGGCCGGCACGTCCTGCACTTCCATGGTCACCGAGCCCGGTGCTTCCAGCCAGATCAGCCTGGTGTTCGGCTGGATCAATGCGTCGATACCCGCACCGATCAGCGGATCGTAATACGTCACTTCGAGCCCGAAATCCTTGGCGAGCCAGTCGGCGTGTTCGCGATTGGGCGAATACGCGTTGTCCGGAATCAGCACGTGATCGCCGGATTTGACGAGCGCGAAATACACATTCGATATCGACGATAACCCCGACGGTGCCAGCAACGCATGCTGACCGCCTTCGATCACGGCGAGGCGTTGTGCCAATGCAAGCGATGTCGGCGTGGCATGCAGGCCATAGCGCCACTGACTGTCGTCGTGCCAGACGAGGGCGCGCATGGTGGCGAGATCCGGAAACACGACCGTCGACGCACGCGCGACCGGCACCGAAAACGACTGGAAACCGGGCGTCAGCTCGTCCTCAGGATGGACGATGCGAGTCTGCAAACTAAATTCTTTCGACGAATGGCTGGAATCGGTCATGGAAATGTCCTGCATGTCTGGGCTAAAAGAAAAAGCGCC
>NZ_JBSIPA010000025.1:0-31289 GCF_053574605.1 Caballeronia sp. M23-90
TGCTGACGCAGGTCGGCTACAACTTGACGCGTATGCGCACACTTGCGGGCTGAGGGGCAATAAGCAATGGCGTAACACGGATATCGTGAACCCGCGAGCAACGTGGAATGCCTGCAAACGTCTTCCGCGTTTCAAAAGTGCGACCCCCAGCATCCGTCGTAATGCACCCGAACGCATCAACGCCTGATATTTCAGCAGCCTGTTAGGCATATAACCTGATTTGACGGCTCGTCTATCATTGCCTGCAATTGCTTGGTCCAAATGGAAAATTAGTTAGAGCAAAAACCAGATTGCGCTTACGACATGGTCGGTTTGCTCAAGTTTTTACCGTTACAACCTACGAGATCACACAGTCTTTCGATTGGTTTTCAGCGACATCGATTACGCGTTTGATCATTTGAATGTTTGTGCGTTTGTTCGTCGCTCATGTCTGCTGTCGACGGCGTTATGGTTAGCTCTTTTATGGTGCTCGATACGCAAGGAGGGTCTAACGCATCCGGTTATACACATCTCATCGCACAAGGCGTCGTGCGCGGAAGAACGCGTTTACTTTCAATGACGTAGCGCTGCGCTTGTGAACATCAGCGGATCGCGTTTACTCTTGCTTTTTGAGTGCACGCATTGGTCACCGAATCGACGCTCTGGACCCATACGGAATTCAAACAACTCGAGCTGGGCGATGCGCGCCTGAACAAGCGAGCGAGGCTTTTGATGGAAAGAATGGCGGCCGACCCGATGGCCAGCGTGCCCAAGGCATGCCAGGGCTGGCGCGAGACGATGGCGGCGTACCGCTTCTTCGACAACGACAAGGTCG
Organism: Caballeronia sp. M23-90; assembly: GCF_053574605.1. NCBI lineage: Bacteria > Pseudomonadati > Pseudomonadota > Betaproteobacteria > Burkholderiales > Burkholderiaceae > Caballeronia > Caballeronia sp. M23-90. The sequence continues at coordinate 815 of NZ_JBSIPA010000025.1, forward strand.
AATGGCATGCGATTTTGAAGCCGCATTGGCAGCAGACGCAGGAGCGCACGCAGGCCCATCGTGTCGTGCTCTGCGTGCAGGACACGACGGAACTGGATTTCAACGGACAAGGCCCGATCGGACTCGGGCCACTGAGCTATGAAGCCCAGCGGGGCATGTATCTGCATCCGACCTACGCGGTCACGCCGCAGCGCGAGCCGTTGGGCATTCTGGATGCGTGGATGTGGGCGCGCGCGAGAAGAAGGACGAATCCGGCAAGCGCGGCGGACTCAAGGAGAGTGTGCGCTGGATCGAGGGCTATGAACGCATTGCCGAGATGGCGCCGAGCCTGCCCTCCACGCGTTTGGTGTATGTGGCTGACCGCGAAGCGGATCTGATGTCGCTGATGTTGCGAGCGCAGGAGCTGGGCACACCGGCCGACTGGTTGGTACGAGCCGCTCATAATCGCTGCCTGCCGGAGGGAGACAAGCTGTGGGAGCGCACGAGCCAGGGCGAAGCCATCGGACAGATCGCCTTCACGATGGCCTCGCGCCATGGCGTCAAAGCACGCACGGTGCGCCAGCACCTGTGGGTGCAACGCGTGAAGTTGCCCGCGGGCATAGGCAAGTGCATCGCTGCGACGTGCCTGGTCGCGCGCGAGTTTGATGCGCCAGCGGGCGTTAAGCCGATCAAATGGCGTCTGTTGACCAATCGCACGGCCAGCACGGTGGAGGAGGCAGTCGAACTGATCGATTGGTATCGAGCGCGCTGGGAAGAGGAAATCTTGTTCAACATCCTGAAGAACGCGTGCCGTGTCGAGGCGCTTCAGTTGGGCACGATCGAACGGCTCGAGCGCGCGTTAGCGCTGTTTCTGGTGGTGGCTTGGCGAGTGGCTTATTTGATGCGGCTTGCACGAACCTGCCCGGATCTGGACGCGCACTTGCTCTTCGATCCCGATGAAGTTCGCCCCGCCTACCTGCTCACGAAAACCCGAGCGCCGGCCCAACCGAAGCTCAACGAAGTATTGCGACTGATCCCGCGCCTGGGAGGTTTCCTTGGCCGCAAGGGCGATGGCGAACCCGGAGCAAAGACCATCTGGCTCGGCCTCAGAGAAGTTCATGTCGCTGCAAAAACATTGCGCCTCTTACGCGACGACGATGGTGACGACATTTTTGTATAAGGGAATGGGTCTATCGAAGCACGCAATTTAATTTGCGGTTACGCTTGGTAGGCACGGCACCGGTAGATATCAGCAATAGCTCGCGCACCGGGCCATCGAATTTTTCGGTTTAGTGGCACAAGCGTAGGGCGCCGATGATGCGACCAAAGTAGCTTTGATCGTTTATCTAACGGACTTGCTCGGCGTTTAGTGTTCTGATGATCTTGACGAGTCAACATCGACTGAGGGCAAAATGAACAAACTTACTCCTGAGCAACATAAAAAGATCGTATTAGAGGCTTTCGACACTTTATTTAATAAACGAGACTATGCTGCGGCGGAGCGTTTTTGGTCTTCGGAATATATCCAGCATAGTGCTCACATTGCATCAGGCCGGGAAGGCCTCTTCAATCTTATTCGTACACTGCCAGAATCTCTGAAATATGAGGCGCAGTTGCTAGTTGCCGAGGGTGAATTGGTTATCGCGCATGGCCGGTTCTCTGGAAACGGTCGGCCTAAAGCTTGGATCGCTGCTGATATCATCCGTATGGATGATGGAAAGCTTGTAGAGCACTGGGACGTTCTCCAGGACGAGGCCACTAAGTTGGAATCGGCGAGCGGCCTCCCAATGTTCGGGACGAGCTTTCCAACTTGATCGTACCAGGCACTTTGCCGGGCGAGCCACTTGGAATATTGCCAAGGATTCGAGGGGAGCGTCCTATCTGCGCAAGTGATCGACGACGGCATCGCGCTGATTTTTAAGCGGTTTTACCTTTCTCGATTGGATATTTTCCGCTGACCGGGTACCTGTCAAGTCACCGGCCTAGCTAGTCATGCTTCGGAGGTATGGGCCGGAGCTTAATAAGTCTTGTTCGCTCACCGAATTCTTCGTTACAGTTCCTATCAGCATAAGAACTTAGATCGACCCCGCATATCGCTCCCTTCAAATCTGCGGCTCGGTTGACACTGTTACGCACCGCACGAGTGTCGACCCGTCGACCCGTCTGCCCCTGTTCCGTAGGTGAGTAAGCCTACATTAAACTTTGAGACATCCATGAGCGCTTATATCATTGTCGAACTAACTGTCCGCGACACCGAGGCGAAGAATCGGTATTCGACAGCAGCAGCACCCATTCTGAAATCGTTTGGTGGCAGTTTCATTGCAGGCGGACCACTAACCATGTTGTACGGCGACGAGAAGTTCGCCAATGGCGCGATCATCCAATTCGATGATCGGCAAAAAGCGCTGGACTTCTACAACTCGTCAGATTATCAAGCCCTTCTGGCGGACCGAGAGGTTGGCATCGATAGCCGGTTTAGCCTCTTGGGATAAGGGCGTCATGCTGGACGCAAATCGCGTTCCGCATGAAGTCGAGTGCGACGACTGAGATGCGCATACGAGCGGCTGCCTTCATTCGGTAAGATGCTTCGGAAGTAGCGCGTGATTGCTTCGTAGGTATAGATCTCGCGCCAAAGTGCATTACCAGCTATCACGTGTTGATTTCAACGCTTGGGCGTGTCGCTAACGGGTGTTTGCGAAGCAATCGGAGGGGGACGCTCCCGGCCAGCCCCGCTACAGGGCTCCGTCGTCACACTTGCATCACTGACACCGTTCTGGAGTTCAAATAGGCGTCCATCGCTTCGGGGCCACCTTCTGATCCATACCCTGAGTCTTTCACACCTGAAAACGGTAGCTCTGGCCAAGTCGCGGCGGTCTGGTTAATCCACAACATGCCGACTTCGACGCCTTGGGTAAGCATGCGCGTGTTTCGCAGCGAACTTGTGAAGGCATACCCGGCGAGACCATATGGAAGCCGGCATGCCTCTTTAATTGCGTCTTCAAGGGTGTCGAATGGTTGAATTGCAGCCAGAGGCCCGAACGGTTCTTCATTGAATACTCGAGCTTCGCGCGTTACGTTTGTCAATACGGTAGGTCGCCAGAGATTACCAATGTTCCCGATGCGCTCGCCTCCGGCGCTTAATGTGGCCCCTCGTTCTATTGCGTCGCGTGTCAGCTCACCCATTGCGGCGATGCGCCGAGAGTTCGCAAGCGCGCCGACTTGTGTTCCGTCTGCGAGGCCGTCACCGACCCGAAGCTTGCTCGCCCGGCTCGCGAATTCCAGGCCAAATTCAGTAGCCACATTTCGCTGTACCAGAAATCGAGTGGGAGAGATGCAGACTTGCCCTGCATTGCGAAATTTGCCTGCAACGGCCGCGTCCAGCGCCACATCTAAATCTGCATCGTCGGTAACGATGAACGGTGCATGCCCTCCCAATTCCATGGTCACTCGCTTCATATGCTTGCCAGCCAGCGAGGCAAGCTGCTTGCCGACTATTGTCGAGCCGGTAAAAGTCACTTTTCGTATGATCGGATGCGTGATGAGATACGTCGAAATCGCTGCCGGGTCACCATAAACAAGGCCGATAACGCCGGGAGGCATGCCAGCATCGACGAATGCACGAACGAGCTCTGCAGGGGCCGCGGGAGTCTCCTCCGGGGCTTTGATGATAATGGAGCAGCCGGTGGACAAAGCAGCCGCCAATTTTCTGACAACCTGATTAATTGGGAAGTTCCATGGGGTGAAGGCCGCAACCGGTCCAACTGGGTCCCGGACAACGAGCTGCTGAACGAGATTATTCCGCGTTGGGACAATGCGGCCATAAACGCGGAATCCTTCTTCGGCAAACCAATCGATCAACCCAGCCGCGAGCGAAAGCTCGGTTTTCGCTTCGGTAAGAGGCTTCCCTTGCTCTTGCGTAAGCCATAGTGAAATACGCTCGGCGCGTTCACGTAATAACGTCGCGGCACGTCGCATGATCGCGCTGCGCTCAAACGCAGGGGTCGCACGCCAGATAGCGAAACCACGTTCTGCGGCAGCCAGTGCTCTGTCAAGATCATTGAGATCGGCACATGCAACGGTACCGATTGCTTCGTCCGTGGCAGGGTTTAGAACGTCCAATGTCCTGCCTTGAGTGCCATCCTGCCAGATGCCGTCAATGTACAATTTCGTGTTGGGGTAATTTGGAAGCGTCATGATGTGAGTGAGGTAAATGAGGAAATATGCAGCAGACGCTAGCTAACCGATTGCGGCGTCTCGCCAAATAACGTTGTCATGCGCTTTTCTACAATTGCACGTGGCACTGATTGTGTATGGACGTACAGAGTTCCTTCGAGAATCGCGTTCCTCACCATTAGGCCCACCTGTTCGGGCTCAATGGCTTTCATGGCTAGGGTTTTCAAGAGCGGATTTTCATACGGCGTGAAGACGCGTGCCGTCGATCGTTCTTGAGACGGTCGCAAGGTGTCCCCATTTTGCGTAATGTTCGTATTGACGAATCCAGGGCAAAGTATCGATACGCCGAAACCTTCTGGCGCTAACTCCTCCGCGATAGCTTCGGATATAGAGGCAACCGCAGCTTTCGAAGCGCTATACGGCGTGTGCCCAGCAAGCGGCAACATGGCAGCGATCGACGCGGTATTGACGATATGCTTTTCGCCTGCTTGGTTACGCATTCGCGGCAAAAACGCGTCTAGGCCGTGCACTACGCCCCATAGATTCACGCCTAACAAGAATTGCCAATCCGCCATGGTTGCCTCAAGTACCGTACGAAATGGACGCCATGACACACCGGCGTTATTGCAGAGAATATCGACCGATCCGAATTTGCTGAACGCCGCATCGGCGAGCGCCTGTACTGATGAGTGATTCGCGACGTCCGTTTCACAGGATATAGCCTCAACGCCCAGAGCTCTAACTTCAGACGCTACGGACGCTGCCGCTTCAGCGCGTATGTCCGCAACGACAATGCGAGTACCAACTTGCGCTAATGACAAAGCGATAGCTCGCCCGATTCCACTGCCCGCGCCTGTCACAACGGCAGCCTTTCCTTTAAGCGATTTCATAGCTATTTCTCCCTCAGTTTACAGCTTCAATGGTGCAGGGCAAGCGAATGGGGTGCGTTGCAGATCTAGCCGGTTTATTAACGCCACAACTTACACTTGCTTTCCGCCTTGGTGATGCCGTTCTCTGTGCCATCCAATTTTTTCAAAACCTTAAAATAGTCCCACGGAGCCTTTGAATCAGCAGGCGATTTGACTTCAAGAAGGTAGAGATCGTGTACAAAGCGACCGTCGGCGCGAATGAACCCACGACCGTAAAAATCATCGATGGGTGTCTTTTTCAGATATGCCATTACTTGATCGGCCTCTGTTGACTTCAATGCCTGTACGGCTTTCAAATAGGTCGTTGTCGCGGAGTAGTCAGCCGCCTGGACGGAGGTCGGCATCCGCCCAGTCGCGGCGAAGAACCGTTTCCCAAAAGCACGCGTCTTATCATCGATGTTCCAATCCCACGTCGCTGTGACTATCAGCCCTTCGGTATTCTGCAAACCAAGACTGTGGATGTCGTCGTTAAAAACCAACATACCGACCACCTTCATGGATTTCCCAATTGAGAATTCTTTGGCGGCTTTGGCAGCGTTAACGAAATCTCCACCTGCGTCCGCGAGGGCAAGGACCTGTGCTTTCGAAGCTTGCGCCTGGAGAAGGTATGATGAAAAATCGCTGGCGTTGATGGGATGACGAACTGCGCCGACTACCGTACCGCCTCGACTGGCAATCGCTTTGCTAGCATCGCCCTGTAACGCTCTTCCAAACGCGTAGTCCGCGGTGAGGAAGTACCACTTCTTGTAGCCTTGATCGAGTAAGGCGTTGGCTAGCCCTTTTGCCATACCAGCTGTATCAATGTCATATTGAACGGTGTAAGGGCTGCACTCCTCGTTTGTTAAGGTCGAAGCGCTTCCGCCGCTAGTTATAAAGACTCGTTTTCTATCAAGGGCGACTTTGGACATAGCCAAATCGGCGGCCGAGTTGGTTCCCCCCAGCAAGAGTGTGATGCCGCGGGTATCGATCCATTCCCGGGCCCTTGAAGCGGCAATATCGGCTTTGTTTTGGTGATCTGCCGTCAGTAACTCAATTGGCGAGCCGTTGACTTTTCCTCCAAAGTCGTCGATCGCCATGCGTATCGCAAGCGCGCCATTTTTCCCTTCTTTGTCTGCATAAAGGCCTGACATGTCAGTGATAAAGCCGATAACAACCTTGTCATTCGATGCTGCCTGGGCTATCGACGCTTGAAAAATGAGAACCGCAAGTGTAAGCGTAAGAATGATTCTGTTCACGTCGTCTCCGTTATTTTTGCGGGGCGCGATTTGATGCGCCCTCGTTATTAAAGTGTTTTGATTCGCTGAGACTTTCTGAAAGTAGATGCGCGAACATTCCAACGGCGATAGTGCCGAGCGTTGCGATCCCGACTGATACGTCGATGACCGTCTTCTGCAGGGTGGATTAACCACACGTTGCGAGGATGATGAGTCGCTTTACGAGCTCCGGCAATGGAGTTGTTGTCATAGATCAATCACTATTTGGAATGACTTAGCCGGCGCTTTGTTGAAACGACTTTTAATTCAAGACACGTAAAACCACATTTTGAGCGGCCAGATTTCAAATTTATCTCAAAGTGGAATAAAACTATCACAAAAAGTAGATAGTCGGAATATATGGATAAGAACAAAATGTCTAGAGCGGACGACCGGCATGGAGCGACGCGCGTACGCAGGGCGCCCTCATTGGATGCACCCCTCTTTGGCGATGAATTGGATGGCAAACGGGATGACTACGACAACTAAACAGTTCCCCAACTATTACGGCGGCAAGGAAGTTCTGTCACAGTCGGGACAGACATTTACCTCGACAAATCCTACCTCGGGGCTGCCTTGGGGAGAGTTCCAACTGTCTGCAGCTGCAGATGTAAATGATGCGACGATCGCTGCAGACATAGCATTTAAAGGCCAATGGTCAAGGTTGTCGCACAGCGCCCGTGGTCGTCTAATGATGAAACTCGGAGATCTTATTGAGCAACATGCAGAGCGTCTAGCGGCCTTGGATACCGCGCAAAACGGAAGGCTTCATCTTGAGGTAACCGCGCAAATTCGCGCCACTCAGGGGTGGATGTATTACTACGGCGGCTTATCTGACAAGATCGAGGGCGCCGTTATTCCGATAAGCCAGATGAGCGTTCTTAACTACACCTTGAGGGAGCCACTGGGCGTCGTCGCCGCGATCGTTCCATGGAACTCGCCGATTTTCTTGACCGTAATGTCCATCGCACCGGCGCTCGCGGCGGGCAACACTGTTTTGATCAAGCCTTCAGAAGTGACCTCCGCATCAGCAATCGAATTGGCCAAGCTTGCAGACGAGGCGGGATTTCCTCCAGGCGTGATCAACGTAATTACAGGCATGCGAGAGGTGGGCGAGGCGCTGGTTGATCATCCGCTAATTAAGAAGATTTGCTTCACCGGAAGCGACCAGGCCGGTCGCGCAATTGGCGCGCGAGCTGGAGGAAGGTTGGTCGGATGCACGCTTGAGCTTGGCGGAAAAAGCCCTAATATCGTCTTTGGTGACGTGGATCTGGCTCAAGCTGAGACGGGAATCCTTGCTGGAATTTTCGCAGCAGCTGGACAAACCTGTATTGCTGGAAGTCGTGCCTACATACACACATCAATTTATGACGAGCTAGTCGGACGGTTGGTGACGCGCACGCAAAATATTCGCTTGGGCGATCCAATGGAACAACAAACTGAAATGGGTCCTATAGCCACGGCTGCCCAGTTCAAAAAAAATCGCGATATGGTTGGCCGCGCACGCGAGTCAGGCGCTGAAGTACTTTGTGGCGGTGAGCGTGGGGAAGTAGCAGGCCACCCGAACGGACTTTTTTTCAAACCGACGATCATACAGAACGTTTCGGCTTCGAGTGAGTTAATGCAGAACGAAGTCTTTGGCCCAGTGCTTGCAATTACCCCCTTTAACGACTTTGAGGAGGTAGTCGCGATGGCGAACGACACTCCATACGGCTTGGGTGCGGGTATTTGGACACGCGATATTAAGCGAGCTCACTCGCTAGCCCGGCGAATAAAAGCAGGGACGATTTGGATCAATACTTATCGAGCGATGTCATACAGTTCGCCGTTTGGAGGTATGAAGGCAAGTGGCTTAGGGCGGCAGAACGGTATCGAGGCTGTCAATCAGTACCTGCAAACAAAAAGCGTTTGGTGTGAACTAGGCGAAGATATATCGGATCCGTTCATGATGAAAGTTTGACGCTGGTCCTTTAAATCGGCGTGACTTGACCGTTTAGTTCTACACGTTGACCGTTGTCATAAATTTAAACTGGAGACAGTCGTGAGCAATCGATTAGAAGGCAGACGAGTAATTGTCACTGACGCTACGCAATATAGCGGTCCAGCAATCGTGGAGCTTTTTCGCGAGGAGGGAGCAGAGGTTATCGCTGCTAACGACGATCTATCGGTAGTGAACGCTGCCGAAGACCTCGTGCGGTCAGTAGGTCGTGTCGACATCCTCATAGCAAACCTAGCCGTTCCGTTCGAGTTCGGACCCGCTGTGGACCGAAATGACGAGGAGATGGCTCGCACGATGGAGGCGATTTATTACCCGCTGCATCGCTTAGTAAGAGCAGTGCTCCCACAAATGTTGGAGCGAAAAAGTGGCAAGATAGTAGTGACTGGCAGCGCATCGGCTTTGCGAGGACGATCGGGCGGGGTCGCGCTATACGCAGCAGCGCGAGGTGCGCAATTAGCGTACATGCGAAATGTGGCGCTCGAGGTCGCTCCCCACGTAAATATAAATGCCACAGCACAGACATACGTAGACAATCCCACATATTTTCCTCCGGAATATCAACAGACCGATGATTTTAGATCGCGGTTAGCAGAATGCCCTGCAGGCCGGCTTGCGACGATGCGCGAGTGCGCCCAAACCGTGCTGTTTCTCGCAGGGCCTGAAAGCAACTTTTTCTACGGCCAAACTATTCCTTTTGCTGGGGGTTGGACAGTTTAGACGGCTGTCGGACTTAGTGGACAGAGGAATCGTGTTCTAACTCGCCACCCGCCATTCACGTTAGTCCAATGTCTCGCGGTGAGATAACTTCGCATTTACTACAGCGAAGTCAATCCTTGGCGTTATCCATCGCATACAATCGCCCGATGGTACTTCGTGCTGCGTTATGCGTGGCCAGACACGGTGGCTCGAGGGAAATATGAATCTGACTTTTAGGCAATTGAAGGTCTTCGTAAAGCTTTACGAGCTGCAAAGTTTTACTGCTACGGCTCAGGCATTGCACATGACGCAGTCGGCGGTCAGCAAGTTGTGTTCGGAGATGGAGGAGGAGGTGGGCTTCCCACTGTTCGAAAGAACCACGCGCAGCTTTGAGCCAAAGGACGGTGCGGATGACCTATACGGATTCGCATTGGAACTGCTTGGTACCCTCGATGCTGCGGCGCGGAGCCTATCTGATCTAACATCTATCCGCAAGGGAACCGTTAGCATCGCGGCCGCGCCCATGATTGTCTATTCGCTGCTGTGTGATGCTATCGGAGAGTATCGGCGACTGTATCCCGGCGTACGAATCGAGATTCACGAAATCTCCACAAATCTTGCCATTGAATACGTGGTGAATGGGAAGGTCGATTTCGCCGTTGTCGCTATAGATGAAAAGCATGAGAAGCTCCTGGTTGAGCCGGTCTATCTTGATAAGCTCTGCCTTGCTTGCCATCCGTCGCATAGTCTCGCTGGAGGAGGTGCGGTTACGTGGGCAAGCATCGCGGAAGAGAATCTGATAATGCTTCGAGTCGATAACAACATGGGCCGGGTCGTGCAGCAGATAATGACTAAAGAAAATCTGGAATTTGAGCCCATGATCGAAGCCGGTGCGCTGACCTCCTTGCTCGGGCTTGTTCGGGCTGGCGTGGGCGTTGCCGTGGTGCCAGAATACGCTGCAAAGTACAGTAAGGACTTCGGCATAAAGACTGTGCCAATTCGTCCTGGTAAAAAACATAGTCGCACTCTCTCGCTTATCCGCCGCAGCAATGCACGCTCGTCTACTGCGGCATCGAAGTTTATCCAAATCCTCAAAGAGAGCTTGCCGAAGATCGATAATCAAGCGTAATACCGCGTGAGACATTGTTATTAAGTGTATCTGAACCACTTCAACCTAAACACAACCGAACTAGGCCTTTTATCTGCACGGCGAAACCGCTTAGCGCCGACTCTTGGTCGGGCAAGCGGGCCGTTCATATGCGTTGTATTCGAACGAAAGACTAGCAAGCACAATTTGGTATCTTTGCTGTCATCTGTCTGGATATCATTACTATGGAATTTTATAAAGGCGACAGAGAAGCACGATTTTCTATGGGCATGGCGAAGACGCGGACTTATTCATCCAGGTGATGAATCTATGACATTAAGTGGCTTGTTGGAGCCGCGGGAAAGGCCCAAGATTATTCGAAGAACATGCGCTCCTCTGGAAATTGCAACTCATGAAAATCTCAGCAGATAAGGTTTCGGTAGCCCTCGAACAGGCATACGGCCCATTAAACGGCGTCAAGGTCGTCGATTTGACGTCAGTCGGTATGGGACCCTATGCAACGCAAATTCTGGGCGACATGGGCGCCGAGATTTTGAAGATTGAGGCACCCGAGGGTGATGTATTTCGCTATGCCGAACCGGCAAGCTCGAACGGTATGGGCGCCATTTACATGAGCTTAAACCGTAACAAAACGAGCATCACTCTTGACCTCAAAGACCCAGCTGACCTATCGGAGTTGAAGAGTCTTATTGCGGACGCCGATGTATTTGTCTCCAATGTGCGCCCTCGAGCGCTTCGAAAACTTGGCTTGGACTATACGTCCCTATCGAGTGGAAATGTCCGTCTGATTTACTGTTCGGCCGTTGGGTTCGGTCAGGACGGTCCGTATGCGGAGAAGCCAGCCTTCGACGACATAATACAAGCCATGAGCGGTATTGCGGCTCTCCAAGGTCGCAACACCGGTGCACCCGCTTACGTTAATACAATCATTGCGGATAAAGTCGCCGGGCTCACACTAGCCTATTCCATTCCTATGGCGCTCTATGAGCGCGAAAAGTCAGGTCGCGGGCAGTCGATCGAAGTACCGATGTTTGAAACGCTTGTGTCTTTTGCACTAATCGAGCATCTAGGCGGTCAAGCTTTCAAGCCGCCGCTGGGTCCAATGGGGTACGGACGTGTTTTGTCGCCTCACCGCCGTCCTTATAAGACGCAGGATGGGTTTATCAGCTTGCTTCCATACACAGATGCGCAGTGGGACCGCTTCTTCGCGATCGCGGGACGTCCTGAACTAGCTGAGGACGGGCGATTTAAAAGTGCGAAATCACGAAGCAGGAACTTCGACGCGCTGTACGGAATGCTTGCAGATATTGTCGCTGAAAGGGCAACAGATTATTGGCTCCGTGTCCTTGAACCGGCGGATATTCCGGTAGCGGCCGTGATGTCCTTAGAAGACTTAATGCAGGATCCGCACCTCGTAAAAACCAACTTTTTTGTTGAGAAGGAACACCCCACAGAAGGTACTGTACGAATGTTGAACATTCCGGTCCGTTTCTCGCGTACGCCAGGGGAGATACGTTCACTTCCGTCGCGTCAGGGTAAGTCGGCCAGATTAGACAGCAAAAGCAAGGCACTCAAGGGCGGGGCCGCTCACGAGCGGGTTGATGCGCCGGCAGGGGGCGGCAAGTTAGTCGAAGAACGTTAGCCTCCTGATAAAGCTTACGAACCCACATGTTCGGCTCCGAGCGCAGGTCGGACGGTCGACCAAAAGCTAAGCCCTTACTGGACGAGCAGGCCAGAAAAGGAGGAGACGCTGTCTCAACTTGCGATGGCTTCCGCTGCATCTCATTCTGCATACGTCACTTAATCGTTGCTATTGAACAGGATAAACCGTGATTAAACCTGTGGTACTAATAACGGGCGCGCTGACGGGCATTGGCCGGGCTACTGCTTTGGCGTTTGCTCGTGAGGGCTCATTGATTGTTGTTTCGGGGCGCCGGCCTGACGCAGGCAATGCGCTGGTCACCGAGTTAAGTGCATATCCGGGAACTGAAGCAGAATTCGTGAGCGCGGATGTACGCGACGAAGACGAAGTCCGTGAGTTAATCGATTTCGGGGTAAAGCGTTTCGGACGCCTGGACGTTGCGGTCAACAACGCAGGGACAGAAGGTGTTAGCGGTCCCATTGTCGAACAAACAGCGGAAGCCTATGTGGCCGCCTTCGACACCAATGTCTTCGGCACGTTTTTATGTCTTAAACACGAACTCCGCGTCATGCTGCCGCAGGAGAGCGGAAGCATCATTAACGTTTCGTCAACACTCGGAAGTCGAGGTGCACCGAACGTTTCTATGTATGTCGCCAGCAAGCATGCCGTCGAGGGGTTTACGAAGGCAGCGGCACTAGAGGCGGCGCCCTTTGGTGTTCGCGTGAACGCTGTCGCTCCGGGTCCGGTAGAGACCGAAATGCTCGATCGCTTTGCGGGAAGTCCCGAGCGGAAGCTGGCGCTGCAAGCTGGCATTCCAGCCAAGCGAGTTGGTACCCCAGCAGAGATCGCCGATGCTATTCTCTTCCTGGCTTCAGTGAAATCGAAATTTTTAATCGGACAGGTGATCGGGGTAAACGGTGGGAAGACCGCGATGTAAATTGCATTCGAGAACATGACTGATACTCTCCAATGACGGGTCATCAGGGGCATTTGCGATTGACTCTCGGGGCACAGTAATCGCATCATCCTCGACCCGTCGATTCATCCTGCCCGATACATAATTCCATAAATCGTGGAACCGCGGTGATACGGTGTTTGAATGTTTCGATGCTCGAAAAGCATCGCGCGACGGCAGAGAAAGTCTTGGTCGGTAAGGCGAGAGAAGCGTATATCTTTATAACGCGGATAAAATCGACTAACCGCATCGAATGTTAGCTGAAAGCTCCGCGCTCTAGATCCCGGAAGTCGAATCGTCCGGGTTTGCCCGCCGCTGCCCGCAAGTCCATACAGCGCGGCGTTCAACGACAATGTAGGGAGACATCAAAATGACTGGACGGCTAGCAGGAAAACGCGTGATCGTGACCGATTGCAAGGAATACAACGGTGCGGATATCGTCCAATTATTCGAAGAGGAAGGAGCAGAAGTGTTTGCAGAATCACGAGATCTAACGATTCCGCACGCGGCTGATGATCTTATTAAAGAGGTCGGACGTGTTGATATACTGATCGCGAATCTGGCATACCCGCATAAGTACGCTCCCGCAGTCGAGAAGACTGACGCTGATATGGAACTGGCGATGCAACGGATCGTCTATCCACTCCACCGGCTTACGCGCGCCGTCTTGCCGCAGATGCTAGAACGTAAACAGGGAAAAATCGTTGTTGTAGGCAGCGCGACTCCTTTGCGAGGCCGAAAAGGCGGTGTGTCCATTTACGGAGCTGCGCGTGGAGCACAGTTCGGGTATATGAGGAACGTAGCAATGGAAGTCGCACCTCACGTTCATATCAACGCAACTGCTCAAACATACGTCGACAACCTGACCTATTGGCCCGAAGACTATCGTGCAACGGAAGAGTTTCGGATCCGGCTTTCGGAGTGCCCGGGAGGCCAACTTGCGCCTGGGCGCCAGTTAGCCCAGTCAGTATTGTTCCTCGCAGGCCCTGAAAGCGACTTCTCTTACGGCCAAATCCTTTCTTTTGACGGTGGTTGGACCTCAGGCAGTACTATGTAGACCGCTCCATCCGTATGTCGCCGATGTACTCTTGGCGGCTGAAAGGCGATAAAGCCGACCACGTCGCCCGCAGCGACGGGCCGTCGAAGAAAGTAGAGCGCAAACAGATTGGTTGCCGTTATATCCGATAGTGTTAATCAACAAGACCAAATCGACCGAAGATTCGAAGACTCGCTCCAACGTCATCAATCTCTTGCAAATAGAACAGCAAGCGGTTGGTCGTAATCCCAAGCAAACGCACCGGTATCGACCTTCAATAGAATCGATTTAAGGCCGTGATTTATAGGCTTGGTTTAGGCGGCAATAGCCCTTCAGCGATCGCAATCCCGTACAAGACTGTCGATAGAATCATGGCCTTTGAGTTCGCAGGTGCTGGTTGACCTGCCCGTGGCCTATAAACTACATCGCCTCGAAATATTGGACGGCCAGTCGCTGCGCAGACCCCCGTGCGAGGTGCAACGCCTTGGCGCCATACCTGAGCTCCATAACAACACGAGGTTGGATCACTCCACGCGATGATGGCTGTCGTGGCGCTCGGGAGCTCGATCAGTCTCACAGAAACCGAGCCGGAGTGATGCACGTCATGACCGGGTTCCATCGCGAACGACGACCCTCGCCTGCGTCCGCGTCGGTTCTCTGGACGAATCGAATAGATCCCAAGCAAGCAAATAGTCTGCGCCCAAGCGGCTCCGGATTTAATCGACATGTTAGTTCTCAAACAATTAGCGGCAAGGACCCAGCTAATAAGCTGCTGAGAAGATTTAATAATAAGTAAAACTAAATGAAAAAAGGTTACGATTGGTTTTGAAAACCTCAAGGTTTTACCAAATGGCTTTAGACGGCCGCGCTAGTGTGTTACTGCGATGTCCATCCTGCAGCGCCAGCGAAGAAATACCTTCATAGGGTCTCGGACTACAGTGGCCGTTCAACGGGCCTATCTCGATGCCCGCGTCGTATCGGTACGGAGGAGTAAAAAATGACAACCAAAGATTAAATCGGAGTGATTTTTCCAAAGAGCTCAGTTGATGCCCGTTAGGCGATATCACTGAGCACTATTAACCCTTTGACGCTCGGACTTGTGAAATCGGGAAATCACCTTACTAGCTTCGTCATCTCTTACACTATGCGCGTACGACCGTCTGCTCGATCGCGTCAACAAGACTACCGCCTAAAATTTCTTCAAAACGTGGCATTCGAAGCATTGCGACCGCGGCACCAATCAGCAGGATCGTTGCACCCACTAAGACGCTGTTGTAGCTATGAGTTTTGTCAAACGAAATTCCCGCAAGCGTCGGCCCTGAAGATGCTCCAATTGCATAGATAGAATAGGAGACTGCATAGACAAAACCATATCTACGCATTCCAAAATACCGGGAGGTCATATAAGCAATGAGGTCCACTTCTGCGCCGAGTGACAATCCCATAAGCATCCCAGCAAAAGGCGCGACGCTCACACCTGAAAGAAGCAGCAACGTGCAGCCTAGCGCTGTTGCTGCGAATAGGACGGCAGCAACGTAAGGTGCAAAGAATCGATCGATCAAATACCCGACAACAATGCGGCCACCAAGAACTCCAAGCCCAATGGACGATACAATCTTTGCCACTGCAGCCATTCCCAGACCAGCGTCGTGTAACAAAGGCGTCATGTGTACGACGAGAGCGGAAACGGCGAGTGCAGAGGCTGCAAACGCGAAGCTCATTGTCCAAAACAGTTGATTACGCAGCACTTCGCTCCGCGTAAAACTTGGGCCGGTGTCCGGTATGGCGGCGGATGCTTTGTCCTTGATACAAAAAAGAACGAAAGGCCATGGCATTAAAGTTAACGCTGCGATAAGCTGATATCCCGCCCGCCCGCCAGCCATGGTCGCGAATCACCACTGAGAGGAGTGAAGGTAACAGCACCGCTGCGAGGCCCATCCCCGCCAGGGAGATTCCGAGTGCTAATCCGCGCGCGGCATTGAAGTTCGCGTTGATCGTGCGGCTATATGCAATAGGGGTGGCACCTCCGCCGATCAACGCTGCCAACGCATAAAGCGAATGAAACAAGCCGATAGACCCTTGGAAGCGGCTGATAGAAAAGAGAACCAGAGAAAGCAACGGTATGGATATCAACGATATTGTGCGAACACCAAGACGATCGATTAGATATCCAAGCAAGGGCGACGTCAGGGCAAGGACCAACGTAAGATACAAAAACGAAGACGAAATCTCGCCGCGTCCCCAACCGAACGCTGTCTGCAGTGGCGTGATGAAGCTTCCAAGACTATAGAACGGTATGGTCGTCAGGCCAGCGAAGCATCCAATCGTCGCGGCAAGCAGGGCCGGCCAGCCATGCCGAAATTCACGAGCCTCGGCTTTTGAAAGTATCGAATGTCTCACATGCTCTCCCGAATTTGGATAACACAAGTTTCCTTGCCTGAAAAGTGTCCGCCAACTTGTCAAGACGGGATCCACGTTCCGACTTTCCAGCCGACGGGGCACACAAAAAGACAAAGAATTAGCGCGAATCACCCTAGTAGCGGCAAGATACGCGACACATTTCTAAATCTCGGCCCTTTGCGCGTAGGCCCCGTCCTTCGCAATGAAGTCTATGCGATAAATCTACTGATTCAGCGCGATTGGTTAGGCGACAGCATTACCCAAAACGTTACGCGTTGGCGACATTCATTTACGCCACGTTCTATTTACAGGAAGTGCTAACCCAAACTCTCCAGAGCGGCCGCTATGCCGGATCCATACGCCGGATCTGCCTTCGTACAATTCGCAATATGCCGCTCCTGAATATGTCTGGCCACCCCTGATATTTGCCGTGCAGTATTGTCAAATAACGCCTTGCGTTGGTCTGCGCCCATGATCCGGAACAAATCACCTGGTTGCTGGTAATGATCATCGTCCACGCGATGGTCCCAATGATCCGCAGGGCCATCGATCTCTAGTGGTAATTCGTTGAGATCGGGCCGATCGATCCACTCGTTATGACTATTAGGAAAGTAAGAAGGCGTTCCTCCCAAATTTCCGTCAGCTCGCATTGATCCGTCCCGATGGAAGCTTCGATACGGGCATTGCGGCGCATTCACCGGAATATGGTTAAAGTTGACGCCCAGCCGATAGCGCTGTGCATCGCCGTATGAAAAAAGGCGCGCTTGAAGCATCTTATCAGGAGAAAAACCTATTCCCGGCACAATGTTCGCAGGAGAGAACGCCGCTTGTTCGACTTCCGCGAAAAAATTATCCGGATTCCGATTTAGATCAAAGTGCCCCACTTCAATAAGTGGAAATTCGGCCTTAGGCCAGACTTTAGTCACATCAAAAGGATTGAAGCGAAAATGTTTGGCTTGATTTTCGCTCATCACTTGAATGAACATAATCCAACGGGGGAAGTCGCCTTGTTCAATGCTTTCGTACAAGTCGCGTTGATGAGTTTCGCGGTCTCCAGCAATGAGACTTGCGGCTTCTGCATCGCTCAAATTTTCGATACCTTGTCGACTCCTAAAATGAAATTTTATCCAATGTCTTTCGTTATCTGAGTTGATCATGCTGAAAGTATGACTTCCAAAGCCGTGCATGTGCCGGAAACTCCGCGGTATGCCTCGGTCGCTCATGACAATAGTGACCTGGTGCAACGCCTCGGGAAGCAGGCTCCAAAAATCCCAATTGCTGTCCGGGCTTCGCATTCCAGTGCGTGGATCCCGCTTTATCGCGTGGTTGAGATCGGGAAATCGAAGCGGGTCACGGAAGAAAAAGACCGGTGTATTGTTGCCCACCATGTCCCAGTTGCCATCGGTGGTGTAGAACTTCATTGCAAAGCCACGAATGTCCCGCTCGGCGTCGGCGGCACCGCGTTCTCCCGCAACTGTCGAGAACCTCACAAACATAGGCGTCTGACTGCCTACTCCATCAAAAATCTTGGCCTTGCTATAGCGCGTTATATCGTTGGTAACCGTAAAAGTCCCGTAAGCACCTGCTCCTTTGGCATGCATTCGACGCTCTGGAATAACTTCCCGATCAAAATGTGCGAGTTTCTCGAGCAGCCATACGTCCTGAAGTAATGTGGGTCCGCGCCGTCCGGCGGTCAAGATATTCACATTGTCAGTGACGGGCGCTCCCGTTGCGTTGGTGAAGTTGTTGGATATTTTGAGGTCGGACATCGAGCTTCTCCTTAAGTCACCGGCCGGGCCGATGGGTAGCCTTCGGCGTGGCAGTTAAAGTATAAAAGCAAAGGAACTGATCGGAAGGTCAAAGTACTAGACCCCAAACCCCAGTTTTTCTGTGACACAGTTCATAAAGGGCGAGCGCAAATCTATCGTACGCGTTTCTCTGCTCAGAGAGGCGTGCCGCTCGCGACTCCAAGTTTGACTCGGGCAAATTCACTGTATCGATCAAAAATCGCAACGATGATGCTAATCAACGTGTTTTTAACTCACCGAGCTATGTGTTCTGGTGTATCTAACTGCCGCCTGGTCGCTTGACAGATTTGGCGACATTGATTGCCGCGCCGCTTCAAACGCTGTCCATTGACTAAGATCGTGAAGGGACGGAATCGTGACAAGTTCAAGATTGTCGAATCCGACGAGAGCTGCATCGACCATCTCCCTTGCCGACATTACGATCTTTGCATCAAGATGCTCTAAGGATAGGCCCCCGATCGCCCAGAATTCAGTTGCGGTTGCGCCTGGCAGCACCGCTTGAACTTGCACACCTTTATTCGCCAGTTCATGGTGCAGTGACTGACTGAAAGCAAGGACGAATGCCTTCGTACCCCCGTACACCCCATTTAGAATTTCGGGCGCTATGCTAACGATAGAGGAAATGTTTATTACGGCCCCACGCCCCCGCTCGACAAATCCCGGAACTGCAGCGTAGGTGAGACGGGTCAATGCGATGACGTTCAGTTCTATCATGCGCGTCATTGATTCGACATCACTACCGAGAAGCGGCTTATGCGTCCCGACACCGGCATTGTTGACGAGCAGGCTGATGCGCGTATCGCTACGCAACGTAGCCTCTACTTCACCGAGGCTCACGCGGTCGTTGAGGTCAACTACCATCACTTGGACGGATTGTCGGGTAGTGTTCGAAATACTTTCAGCGAGCGTAGCAAGGCGGGCACGGTTGCGCGCTACGAGAATCACATCGTAGCCGCGCTGCGCAAGGCGCTCCGCGTAGATCGCACCAATGCCAGAGGATGCTCCAGTAATAAGGGCAGTGCCTAAGTTCGTGTGTGACATGTTCACTCCATTAAATGGTGCGATGAAGGACCTAGTCGAAGACGGGCCTCGGCGACGGGTCTTGAAGTTTTAAATAATTGGATCGGTGGCTGCTCAGCTAAAGCTCTCCAGTAAGAAATTGTGCTCGGCCCAGCCCGAAGCTCCAATCTGCATCGGAATTTATAGTGATCGACACGATGACGTCGCTGGACTTTATTCCACATCGAGATTCCAGTTCGCTACATAGATCAACGTAAAATTTTTGCTTCTGTGCCTCAGGCCGCGGCCTCGTCGTTACGCTGACGAATACAACGTTCGATGTTCGAGCGATTCTTAAGCCAGTGTCCTCAAATATAAGATTCGACTTCTTATGCTCATGAACAACTTGATATCGGTCTCCAGCGGGCACTTCGAATGCCGAAAGTACCGCTTGGTGGCCCGCATCCATTAGTGATGCGAGCTCGCTGTCGCTTCGCCCCTCAACTACGTCGAATCTCAGAAATGGCATAGTGGTGCCTCAGGTCAAAAATTCGTGATAACGGAGAGATGCTTAAGTCGCATTCGATAGGTAGCATCTGGGCGTAAGTGATCTCGCTATCACGCGAAGACCTAAACGACATGTTGGGCAAACGTTTTAGCGTAAGCTCATCTTAGATTGGTGTGGCTAAACTTATGTCGGGCGTTACTCTGTCTCTCTAAATGAGCCGGCTCCGTGGATCACACACTATGCTTTGGCGCTTGGCCGGGAAGAGACTATGTCATACCAACGCTTGAGCGAGGCGTACTCCTCCGGGACCGGCATTTTGAGCGCGCCGTTCGCGAAGTCGATCGTCGCAAACGCTGTTATGTCAGCAGCAGAGAATTGCGCTCCGGCAACATAAGGGGTCTGCGAAAGACGCGTATTGAGGTCAATGTAGAAGTTTTTGACTCGCTCTACGCTTCGTTCGACCAATGCAGGGATTTGATTGTAGTTGTGAGGGCCCGCTAGCGCGCGTCCAGCGAGTCCAGGTGCCGTGTTGCGCACAGCCTCCATGACGGCAGCAAAGCCTTCCAACTCCATTCGCCTCTCCCACATTGTGATCAGCGCTTTCTCCTGCGGCGCCGTTCCGAGCAGCGGGGGCAACGGCGCAACCTCCTCAAGATAACGCCAGATCGCAGGGACTTCTCCAATCGAAGTGCCGTTGGTAAGAACTAACGTAGGTACCACTTGCCGAGAATTGACCGCAGTGTAAGCATCTGAAAACTGCTCCTTCACTCCTAAATCGACAGGTATAAATGGGATGGCGAGGTCTTTTTCAGCAAGGAATATTCGCACGCGGCGCGAATTCGGTGATGCACTCGATTGATAAAGCCTCATTCCTGAAAACATGGCGGTGTCCCTATTGCTGGATGACGATGACTAACAATCCGTCATTCGCAAGTGATGTCCATTTTCGTAACTTCGTCGCGCGCCGCTTTGCATGCTGAAAAACAACGATGCTTAGCAAGAAGGGTCGTCAGAAAGCTTTTCTATAGCAAGTATCAAGATTTTCCACCAAACCTGTCTCGCATTATTCAGGTGCAACCAGATGTTTTACTGTCAGTTAAAGCTTCGAGCCCCCATCGACGTTCAAGACATCTCCTGTGATCCACCTTGCCTCGTCAGAAGCGAGAAATGCGATCGCGGCCCCAATGTCATCTGGGTGTGCCATCCGTTTTAAAGCTTGGATCCCCAGAGTGAACGCTTGGCCACCTTCAGTCCTCGCAAAACTGGACATGTCAGTAGGAACGACACCTGGCGCAATCGCGTTTACGCGGATACCCCGGTCGCCCAGCGCCGCGGCAAAGTGCTTTACGAGAGTGTCAATGGCGCCTTTCGTTGCGGCATAAGCGGATAGGGCGCCAACTGATGCGTGCGCAGCGAGCGACGACAGCAATATGACGCTGCTGCCTTCGCCGAGCACAGGTAACAATTGTTGCAAGAGGAAATAGGGGGCACGCACATTCACTGCAAAGAGAGCATCGAAATCCTCCACTGTGGTCTCTTCGATTGTGCTTCCCTTCGCAATGCCGGCATTCGCAACAAGGATGTCCAATCGGGAGCCTACGATTGAACGGACACTTCGCGCAAGCATGTGGGGTCCGTCTGGGGCTCGCAGGTCAGCGCAAACACTTTCAGCTTTGCCGCCAACTTTGCGGATTTCGTCTACAACTGCGATTGCTTCCTTTTCGCCAGTGCTGTAATGCACTAGCACCTGAGCGCCGCCGCTTGCAAGGGCAAGTGCCGTTGAGCGCCCAATACCGCGTGATGCGCCTGTCACAAGCGCAGTTTTGCCAGAGAAGTTTGTCATGGTCTTATCAAAGTGTATGGCGAGATCCCTTACCTATCTAATTAGGAATCAGGAAAGGAACGCTATTGCGTCGTCGACAAATCGGTTTGGATATTGGTACTGAGAGCCGTGGCTCGCGTCCGGATACAAACTAAGCTGCGCATTCGGAATATGTTGCTCGAGGATTTTCGAGTTAATTGAATAGATAATGACGTCGTTGTCGCCATTTATGATCAACGTAGGCTGTTTGATCGAACGCAGATATTCGAAGGGGTGATCTTTCAGAGCGCCCCATTTACCTAGGGCCTCGATCTGAGCTTGGGCGACCTTTTCGCCAACCTCTGGGTCGCGACCCTCTGTTCGAAGACGGAACCGCCTGAGATATTCGAGACCAGCGGCTTGGCTTGCCTCGGACGGAGTAAAGAATACTTTCAGCCATAGATGGTCGGCTTCCTCGTACGTCGCCCCAAAGATCGCTTGTGCTTCGGGTGTTAGCGACTGCATGCCTTCGCCGCTGCGGGGACCCGTTCCCACAAGAATTAGCCGCCGTACCAAAGAAGGCTCGGCCAGTGCCACTTCTTGCGCAACCAAACCCCCTAGCGAAAAACCAAGGAGATCAATCTCAGAAACGTTTAGCGCTTTGATAAACTGCGTTGCATCAGCGGCCATTCCCTCGATTGAGGTTGGCACCTCGCCCGAACTTGATGAAATTCCTGCATTGTCAAATAGGATGACTTCGCGGAATTTAGCGATCCCATCTGTTACTGCAGGGTCCCAGTGATCCATGGTCCCGGTGAAATGCATGTTGAATACGAGCGGAACCGTTCCGGTTTTTCCGAAGCGTCGATAGGCGAACCGAACCGCTCCCGCGTCGATAAATTGGGTAGGCGCCGTGTGATGGGTGTAATTGAGCATAATGGATACCTTTGCATGCAACCTTTCGAACTTCGGCACTGACTTTTTTTGCATCAGGAGTGGCTCAAGGGGAGAGCGGACAAAGATGAAAATATCGTCGGAAACCCTGAAATCGACGTTACGTCAATGCCGTGGGCTTCTCTTCAACCGGCGGTTTTCCCACCGTCGACGGTAAGGATTTGACCAGTGACGAACGCGGCACCTGCAGATGCAAGATAGACTACAGCGGCCGCGATATCAGCCGGTTTGCCAATGCGTGCAAGCGGCACGCTGCCGGCAAGTGCGGCTTTGTTTTCGGGCGTTCCAGTAAAGCGATCTAGCATACCTGTGTCGGTCGGCCCAGGGGCGACAGCATTAACGCGCACGCCGGTCGAGGCTGCCTCTAGCGCTGCGGATTTCGTAAATCCCTCCACAGCATGTTTGCTTCCCGCATATACAGAGGCATATGCAGCGCCCTCATGGCCGTAGGTCGACGAAATATTCACAATGCTGCCGCTTTTCTGCGCAGTCATCACCCGCAATTCATGCTTCATGCTGAGCAGCGTACCGAGGACATTTGTATCAAACGTGGCGGCGTAGCTCTCGGCGGTTTGATCGACGATTAGCCCAGGTTTGCCCTCGGTCCCAGCATTGTTGACTGCGACGTCGATACGTCCAAACCGCTCCATAGTCTTGTCCACCAAGTCACCAACTTCGACGTCGTTTCGGACGTCGGCTTTAATGAAAGTGGCATCTGCGCCCAAGCCTTTAAGCTCGGCCGCCAGTGTTTCGCCTACCTCTGCACTGCGCCCCGAAACTACTATATGGACGCCAGGTTCTTTTGCGAACGCAAAAGCGGTAGCTCGACCAATGCCGGTCAATGCGCCGGTTATAAGAACAACAGATTCGGACATGTGAACCTTCCTTAATGTATATTTTGTTGGATCGGCAAAATAACCCGTACCAAACAAGAAGAAAGTGATTTTTTCTTGTCCGTGAACGTAATCTAGAAGGTTCTCGAAAGTTTGGCGAAGACTTTATAAGCTTGGGTAGCCATGCTTTCGAGGCATGACGAACATGGAGAGGTAATGGAGCTACGACACCTTAGATATTTCATCGCCGTGGCCGAAACTGGTAGCCTGACGGTCGCAGCGGAACAACGTTTGAATACGTCGCAACCGTCCCTCAGTCGTCAAATCCGAGATCTCGAAGAACAGATCGGTACGAACTTGTTCATTCGAAATTCCCAGGGCGTGATAATGACGGACGCCGGAAAGGCTTTTATTGATCATGCGCGTCGCGCTTTGCTCCAAGTTGACGCAGCTGTTGACGCAGCGCGCCGCGCAGTACCATCGTCGAAGCAGCGATTTGCCCTCGGATTTCTCACCGGGGAGGAGATGACTTGGTTACCCGAATGCATGCACATCCTGCGCGCCGAGCTGCCGAACGTCGATGTCAGCGTTACTAGCGACTATTCGATAGACCTTGCTGCACAGATTGCACACGGGACGCTTGATCTGGCGTTTTGTCGCGTCGAACCAACCTTCGACCTTGCGTATCGTGTCATCGACAAAGAACCATTGGTGGTCCTTTTGCCAAGCGACCACCGGCTCACGGCGCAAGACGTGATCGCGCCTCAAGAACTGGTCGATGAGTCCTTTCTTGCGATGGGAAACAAGGCGAAGGTACTTCGCTCGGTCATCGACGGCTACCTCGAGCGTTCGGGGGTTGTTCTCAAGGCCGCGCAAAGCGTGAACAACCCGGCGATGGTCATGTCGTTGATTGCTTCAACAAGAGGGGTGACCCTAATTCCGGGATTCGTCAAGGCGCTGATGCCATGGTCCGTAGACAGTCGGCCTCTCGCTGGCGAAGTTCCAACTATCGATTTGTCAATCGCCTACAACAAGACAAACACTTCACCAATTCTGACGTTTTTTTTAGATAAAGTGACGGAGATGATTGTCCGAAAATCTCAGAGCATAGTTTGAGAAAAATCAGCGCTTAACATCAGGTTCTAAAGACGTAAGGAATGTTGTGTGTCTACCAGCCCTTACTCGAGGGCATTCCATCGTCGCTGCCTGCTGTTACCAAGGTCCAGACCAAGAATTTGGTGCGACCGAGGATGTAGCGTTCGCGCTTCCTTTCTCGTCTTTTATTTTATAACGATCAAATTTATAAACCGCCCGCGGCTTTTGGAAGCCTTGATTGGGTCTGTTGGTACAATTCAGTCCACAGTTTTAAATGTGGCCATATAAACGCAGCAATGCTTCACATCCATCCGACAACAAACGCATCGTCCGATTAGAATTAGTCTAACGTACTACCATAGTCTCAACACTTAAAACAATCGCTGGCTGGTGGCGGACATCGTGCCGACTAGGACATTTCATAAAATCAAACCTGATTTATTCCAAATACTGATAGGCAGATGACAATTTTTCCATTGTTACGGGCGCTTTTCGGCCACATTATTCGATGAAGCCATGAGGGATGGCCAGTTGCCTTCAATACCACGAAGCTATTGATCGTAAATGGGAGAACTGACATTGCAGCAATCGTCTATGACCACAATGTTCATCACCGGAGCAGTTGGTTCCAGTACAGCGCCGCCGTGTGTCAATGCCTCATCGAGTAGGGAAGCGGGCGACCAACCTTATGTTTGGGTTGGTTCTATAGCAGCAGATCGGTGGGGGCGCTTTAAACTATGACTTCATATGTGCGCTATCGGGTAGCAGATGGAGTCGCAGAGATATTGCTAGACCGGCCGCCAGCGAACGCTCTTGATATTTCTACATTAGATCAACTTATTGCTTCGATAAGGCGTGCCTCAGATGACGACAACGTGGGCGTGGTGTTACTCAGAAGCGCAATTGCAAGCCGTTTTTGCGCGGGCCTCGACCTAAAAACCCTTTTAGACACAAGCGCCAGCGGACTTCACGACATACTAAGGCGTCTGTATGTTGACCTTTTTGACGCGCAATATAATCTTGGAAAGCCATCGATTGCGATCGTCGACGGTGCTGTCCGCGGTGGAGGGATGACCGTCGCCGTGTCGTGCGACATAGTCATTGCCAGCAGCACTGCATCTTTCGGCTATCCGGAGATTGATAACGGACTATTGCCCGCGATTCACTACGTTCACTTGCCACGTATCGTTGGTCGTCAACGCGCTTTCGACCTACTTTTTACAGGACGAACATTCTCCGCAAATGAAGCCTGCGATCTGGGAATTGTCTCGCGCGTGGTCGATGAGCATAACGTTTTAGAAGAGACCTGGGCACTCGCGAAGGCCCTCAATGCCAAGCCGCGGGAGACCGTGCGACGGGGACGCATTGCATTCATGGCCGCGCTTGATCAAAATTACCGGCGAGAGATAGCAGCGGCGGTGGATGCATTTTGCAATGCAGCAAATACGGAATCTGCAAGAGAGGGGCTGCGAGCATTTGCGGAAAAGCGTACTCCCAGGTGGCCTACAAAAATCGGCGGATGACCCATGACGGACGTAACTTTGCGAGATCTTGAAACGAGCGACGGATTTAAAATAACTCGTGATGCTAATGGCGTAGCGACGTTGAACCTAAACAATGGGAAAATCAACATTTTGACGTCGTTGATAGTAGAGCAAATCGCGCATCAGCTAGAGGACTTGATCACAGACGAATCTGTACGTTGCCTTGTCGTACGGGGTAATGATAGGGCTTTTATTGGGGGCGCAGATATCAAGGAAATGGCAGAATTGGATCCCGAATCGGCGCGGGTATTTATTACTCGCCTGTATAAGCTCTGTGCTGCCGTTCGTGTTGCGCCCTTTCCAGTTATAGCTCGAATTCATGGTTGGTGCTTTGGTGTTGGTGCGGAGCTTGCCGCGGCTTGCGACATTCGAATAGCATCTACAGCTTCTTGGTATGCAATGCCGGAAGTAAAAATAGGGATCCCGTCGGTGATACAGGCGACTCTTCTACCGCAATTGATCGGGACAGGCCGTATGCGCTGGTGGGTTTTAACCGGACGGCGGATCGATGCTAAGACAGCGCTCGAATGGGGTTACCTCAATGAGGTTGTCAAGGTAGAGAAACTCGACGAAACGGTCGCAGCCGTGACCTCTGAAATTTGCGAATGTCCACCAAATGCAATAAGAATCCAAAAGCGTTTGTGTAACGATTGGGAAGCTGATTTCCCGGACAACGCTGCACGCGCAAGCATAGGCGGCTTTGCTAGCACATATGAGACGGACGAGCCTTTGAATGCAATGCGGAAATTTCTTGCGCGTAAGCAATAATCGCAAATAAAAATACTCGGTTTGCCGACTTGCGATCTCGGCTTCATGAAACAGGAGACACGAATGACGGCGATAACGTCCAGCCCCGGTTCGGTTAAAGGAACTACACGAATAATTGTCGCGTCAACGGTCGGGACGCTATTCGAATGGTACGATTTCTTTCTCTACGGCACACTTGCAAACGTTATATCGGAGCAGTTCTTTTCATCGTTAAACGTGCAGAGCAAGTACATTTTTGCTCTTCTCGCGTTCGGTGTGGGGTTCGCGTTTCGTCCACTCGGAGCGTTGATATTCGGTCGCCTTGGCGACATGATGGGTCGAAAGTACACGTTCCTTTTCACGCTGCTGTTAATGGGTGGCGCCACTTTCTGTGTAGGGCTCCTTCCCAACTATGCGTCGTGGGGAGCGTGGTCACCATCGATCTTGATTCTGCTTAGAATTATTCAAGGAATCGGTATAGGCGGTGAATATGGCGGTGCTGCTGTTTTTGTAGCTGAACACGCACCTGCGAGAAGACGAGGCGAGCACACGAGTTGGATTCAGACGACGGGCGCTATGGGAATGGTTTTTTCTCTCGTCGTTGTCTACGTCACACGTGAAATTACGGGCAATTCTTTTGCTAGTTGGGGCTGGCGACTTCCGTTTCTTTTCTCAGGCATTCTATTGCCCGTCTGCTTGTATCTTCGAATGTCAATAAGCGAGTCGCCGCTTTTTCTGCAGATGAAAGCAGAAGGCACCACATCAAAAGCGCCGATCCGAGAGACGCTTGGAAATTGGGCGAATTTAAAAATCGTGCTTATAGCGCTGTTCGGATTGGTTACTGGAACTACCGTCGTGATCTATACCGGACAGGTTTACTCGTTCTTTTTCCTTGCACATACACTCAGGGTTGAATCGGGTATTGCGGGTTTGTATGTGGCTATGGCACTGGTGCTTTCCATGCCGTTGTTTTGGTTTTTCGGGATGTTATCTGACCGCGTAGGTCGTCGACCCGTAATCCTTCTTGGATGTTTGCTCGGCGCGCTGACGTATTTCCCGATTTTTCACGGACTAACTCATTATGCAAATCCAGCGCTTGAGTATGCAATCAATCGTTCGCCCGTCAAAATTATTGGTGATTCGTCGTCATGTTCGCTCCAATTCGATGTGATTAGAACACGAGAGGTCTTAAGTCTATGCGATAAGACGAAAACACTTCTTGCCAGCGGTGGTGTCCCATATTCGTTTGACCGCGTTGCGGGATCTGAGACTATGGTTGCTATCGGGGATACGTTTTTTAAAGCTACAGATTCCAGCAATATAAGAAAGGGCCTTGCGGCTGCAGGATATCCAGATCGCGCTGACCCTTTAAGAATAAATGGTGTGATGGTGGTATTGTTAATTTGGCTGATGAGTGTCTATCTTGCAATGGTATTTGCCCCGCTTGCCGCACTTCTGGTCGAAATGTTCCCGCCCAAAATACGGCTCACGGCGCTATCGCTCCCCTATCATCTGGGCAACGGAATATTTGGTGGTTTCTTCCCGACAATCGCTTTCGCTATAGTCGCCCAAACCGGGGACATCTATGCAGGGCTTTGGTATCCCATCATATTTTCGCTATTAACTGTAATTGTCGGGTTCGTGTTTCTGCGGGAGAAGGTCATATTGGGTTCCGATTTTAATGATGATCTCAGGGAGACGGGGAGTGTGAGCTCTTTGGAAGGACAAAAGAGCACTGTTCACTAGGAGCGCGGGCCTTCTATCCCGTGCAACAAGCGCGTTTGATCGACATCGCCGGATCGAATCATGAAGCCTTCGGTACCGATGCTGAACGCGCCGAGCGCTAACCAGGAGATCGGGGCAAGAAGCGGCAGAGCCGACGGGTCGGATTTCATTTTGGCACCTAGATCAATGCAAGTTAACAATGAGAAAGCGATACACGATTCTAGGAATGATTATTCCGACCATCAATGTGCTAGCGTTCCGATCTTTATAGACTTTCCTGTCTTTAATCGGGGGACGGGCATGGACAGCTTGAATGCGCTGAGGATTTTCTCCAGTGCCGCCGAATTTCGCAGCTTCACCGAGACGGCCCAGCGACTCGGGATATCACCATCGGCTGTAGGCAAGGCTGTGGCACGGCTTGAAGCCCGGGTAGGCGTGCGACTGTTCCATCGCAGCACGCGCAGCATTACGCTGACTCAAGAAGGACAGCAATTCCTGGACGGTTGCCGGCGGATCTTTTCTGAGATTGACGCGCTCGAATCGGGGTTCGCACAATCGAGAGGAGCGCCTAGCGGTCGCTTGCGAGTCAGTTTGCCAATGATTGGCATGCTGATGATGCCGACTCTCAGCGCGTTCATGCGAAGCTTTCCGGAGATTGAGCTGGACATGAATTTCAGCGATTATCTGGTGGATGTCGTGAATGATGGCTTTGATGTGGTAGTCCGAACCGGCGAGGCGACCGACTCGCGGCTGGTTGCCCGCACCTTGGGCGCCTACCGCTTACAGCTGGTGGGTGCGTCGGTCTATTTTGATCAGGCTGGCACGCCTGACGAACCCAGCGATCTTCTTGGCCATGCCTGCCTGCACCATAGATATCCGACCAGTGGCAAGCTGCAACGCTGGCCGCTAATGAATGCAGGAACGCCTCTTGACCTGACGTTGCCCGTGACCGCTTCATCCAGCACTGTTGAACCGTTAATTGCGCTTGCCGAGGCAGGCATGGGCATCACCTGCGTGCCCGACTTCGCAATTCGGCGTCAAGTGCTCGATGGTAGCCTGTCCGTTGTGCTTGATCGATACACCGAGCATTCCGGCGTGTTCCGGGCAGTCTGGCCGTATAGTCCTTATCCGTCGCCAAAGTTGCGCGTGTTCGTCGATTTCCTCGCAAAGAATTTGTTGCCGATTCGTGCGGATAGGCCCAATCCCAGCGTTGCTACATGATCGCTTTCGCAGAACCGATGCCGCTACGGCTGATCTCCGCGATCAAGTGGTCGTTCTCGTCGGGTAAGACGGATACGCGCCCCATCGGAAATACCGCGCGTCCTTGCGCGAGCGACATAGCTGAATTGTGGCGGACGGAACCCGCTGGAACGCCCCTTCGTTCAGTCGCAAACGTGCGCCAATAAATTGCTTTTGCTGTGCTTTGTCGATCCACAGCTAGTGCGTGCCGCCCATTCGTCCGAAGGCGAAGGGTCGACCTTTCGCATCCACGATTGCGGTCGATACCGCGATGCCCAGCTAGCGCCATTTAGCACGCGAGAAAAAATTGGAAGACGGCTGAGAAGCATGCAAGACCTTGATTTACTGGTCGACCGTGGGATTCCGCACGCACCGGCTTATCCGCAAATGCGTATTGGTGCACTTGCTTAAAGCTGACCATTAGGTATCCAAATCAAAACCGCCCAGCTATTCGTAAGACCCCAATTGTTACCCTAACAGGCTGGTGAAATACCTCGTGTGGCGGTCATCCGGGGCGTGGGCGTAAACGTTGAACTGATGTCATCAATGAGAACGAGATGGAACAGATGCGCGGACCGGATGGCTTTACCGAATCTATGTTCACAGTGTTGAAGCTGGATGATTTCGTGCCGAAGGACCATCCGTTGCGTCCGATTCGCACGTGGCTCAATGACGCGCTTAAACGCATGGACGATGTGTTCGCGCGGAGTATGAGGCGGACGTCAAAGGAGGCCGCCCGAGCATCGCGCCGGAGAAGCTGGTGCGCGCTCTTTTGCTGCAGGTGCTGTACTCAATTCGTAGCGAGCGCATGCTGGTGGAACAGATTTCCTACAACATGCTGTTCCGCTGGTTCGTCGGCCTGCCGATGGACGGGACCGTGTGGGACCACTCGACGTTCAGCAAGAACCGCGACCGGTTGCTCGAGCACGACGTGCTGGTGTTGCTCTTCAACGAGACAGTCGAGACCGCGCGCGAGCGCGGGTATCTCTCCGGGGAACACTTCAGCGTCGACGGCACGTTGATTCAGGCATGGGCCGGGCACAAGAGCTTTG